>NZ_JALNUM010000099.1:0-22284 GCF_026540795.1 Methylobacterium sp. GC_Met_2 | reverse complement strand
CGGGCGGTCGCGCGCCGGCGCAGGTAGCGCAGACCGGCTCCAGTCCCTCGCGAGCTTCTGCCGCAGTATCGATGCGGGCCGCCTCGCGTTGCCGGGAGCCAACCCAGGAGACAGCATGGCGGACAAGGCTGACGTGACGACCTACACGGTGAAGCAGGCGCTGGCCGCCAAGGTCGCGGATCACATCGAGATCGCGATCGAGGCGCAGGACGGCACCAAGCTGAAGCTCAAGGCGACCGCCGACCAGCTGGATGCCCTGGTGGGCGATCTGGAGACCATCCTGGATGCCGACGACGCGGAGGGCGAGGCGGCCTGATTCCGGACCGGGCCGAAGCCGTTCGGCCGGACTGACAGGCGCTAGAACCCGAACCAGGAGCGGCCTCCGATCGTGGCACGATCGGAGGCCGTTGCCGTCGAGGCATCCCGATGTCCGGGTCGCCCCGTCCGGGGAGGGGCCGATCCGGGACGGAAGCCGCCGACCAGCCGATGCCCCGGGGCAGGCCGCGTCGGCGATGGCGGGACCGATCCCGGTGGGGACACTTCCCAGGCAAGACACCTGCTGGTCAGGACACCTGCTGGTCGGGACACCGGATAGACGGTTCTTGGGCCGCGTATGTCTGGTATGGCTCAGTCTCGATGGATGGTGCCAGGGAGGCATGCGTGTTCGGCGGTGTCTTCGCTGTCCGGGACGGCGAATCCCCGGAAGCCGGGCTCAAGGCGCCGGCTCCCGGGTCACGTTGACGCCATCCCGGGCTGGAGAACGCCATGGCCGCGAACCCACCGCCGGTTCCCTATCGCCTGCAATGCGTCGTGCATCGGGAGAGCGCGAGCGGCATCATCATCCACGACGAGCAGATCCTCGCGCCCTCGGAGGACGCCGCCAAGGCCGACGCGGCGGCCCGGTTCGCAAAGCTGCTCGCCGGCCGCTCGGGCTCGGCGGCCCTGAAGGATCCGGCCGGCCGGGTCGTCTGGTCCAGGCGGCAGAACACCCCCTCCGGGGCAGGGGTGCCCGAAACCGAGGCGTAGCGGTGTCGAACGGAGCCTGGTTTCCGGCGCGGGGCGCCTTGCCTCAGCGCTGCGGTTCCAGGTCGATCACCCGACCGCCCAGATCGAAGATCTCCTCGTCGGACGGGCACCCGTCCCCGAGCTCGATCTCCTCCCGGCGCCCGAACGAGACCGCCGACAGGACGCCGAGCGAGAGAGCGCCGGCCAGGAGGGCAACCAGGATCGCAACCGTCATGACGAACTCCCGGGGTGCGGCGTGCAGCGGCATCAAGCACCGGCCGGATTAAGGCCCGGTTCCCGTGGCGATGCAAGCGTGATGCGATCCGTCGTGTCGCGGAGGGAATCAATGCGCACCCCGTCTCGGAGGCCGGTCGGCCTCACCGCCGCTCGGGCACCCCATCCTGCTGGCGGTCGACCTCGTCGCGCACGCCGCGGCCGGCCATCAGGATCTCGGTCATGAAGGCGGCGATCGCCGCGACGATGCAGACCAGGGCCGCCCCGAAGCAGGCGAACAGGACCGACGCGGCGGCGCCGTCGCGCAGTGCCCCGACGAACAGGGTCAGCACGGCCAATCCGATCAGGCAGCCCCCGAGCGAGGCGAGGGCGACCGCCACGTCGAGCATGAAGGAGCGCCGCCGCAGGAACGTCAGCCGGCGCGTCAGGCGCCGCGCCTCGGCATCCGTCGCCCGCTCCATCCTGGCGGCCTCCGCCGAGAGGGCGTCGACCTTGTCGGCGATCCGGCCGAGGCGGGTCGAGAACACGTTGAGCAGCGTCGCGAGTGCCGAGAGCAGGAAGGCGGGCGCGAGCGCGACCTGGATGATGTGCGCGATGCTGTCGGGCTCGGTGGAGCTGAGCGAGAATCCGAACATCCGACGCTACGCCCGCACGTCGATCGCGCCCGGGTCGCACCCGGGGCCGGCTCGGAGGGGGAATCGCGACGGCACCATGCCGGCAGGGTCACCACAGGATGCCCCGCCGGTGCAAGCCAATCGGCGCGCCGGCTCAGCGCGCCGCGCGCTGCAGCGTCCCCGGATGCGGCTCCGGCTCCAGATCCCTGGCCGGCCGTTCCGCACCGGTCATGCGGCGCTCGACGGCCGCCAGCGTGTCGAGCAGGCGTTTCCGGAGCCGGGCCGCGCCATCCGCCTCCAGCGCGTCGACGTCGACGTAGAAGTCGATGCCCCGCGCGTGCTCGGAGAACACCGTATCCTGGGCCTCGCCCCGATCCCCGGCGGTCGAATCGTCCGCGACCGCGTAGGGGACGACGTCGCGGCTGATGCCCTTCATGCGGATCGGCTCCTGCGGGCTCGCCCGGACGCCATCGCTGACCAAGGCGTAGGTTTCGTAGCTCAGGGTGATGCCGCCCGGTGCCGCAGCCGCCTGAAGCCGGGCCGCGAGGTTCGCCTCGGCGCCGATGATCGTATAGTCCATCCGCTCGTCCGAGCCGAAATTGCCGACGTTGCAATAGCCGGTGTTGATGCCCATCCGGGCCTGGAACGGGCGCTCGATGCCGGCCCGGCGCCAGCGGACGCTCAATTGGCCGAGGCGCTGCTGCATCGCGATGGCCATCCGGACGCAGGCCTGCGCGTCCTCGCGCACGCCCCTCGTCTCGGGATCGCCGAAGAAAACCAGCATCGCGTCGCCGATGTACTTGTCGACCGTGCCGCCATGCTTCAGCGCGATGGCGGTCATCTCGGTGAAATACTCGTTCAGCAGCGCGGTCAGCTCCTCGGGCTGGAGCCGCTCGGTGGTGGCGGTGAAATCCTTGATGTCCGAGAAGAAGATCGTCAGCTTCTTGCGCGCGGTCGTCACCGACACGTCCCGCTCGCCGCTGAAGATGCTCTTGTAGACCTGGGGCGAGATGTATTTCGCGATCTGCACCGAGACCGCGGCCAGGAAGCCGTTCGAGTCCGTCAGCTCGCGGTTCATCCGGTCGATCAGGCGGGACTGGCGCGCCTGCAGGAGCAGGATTGTGCTGCCGGCGAGCGCGGCCAGGATGAAGTAGCCCAGCAGATACTTGAAGGCGAGGACGTTGGCGGCGATCGACTGGTGCAGGACGATCTCCTGGATGCCGCGCACGTCGCCGACCTTCCAGTCGGTCTTCGGGCTCAAGGGGTGCGCGTTGTGGCAACGGACGCAGGCCGATTCCATCCGGATCGGGGCGGCGATCCGGACCTGACGGTCGAAGAACGAACCGGTGGTCTCGCTGGCAAAGCCCGATTGGGGGTGGGCGCGCAGCTCTGCCAGGGTGCGGGCCTCGAACGCGTCGAGCTCGTGGGGCTTGCGGTCCTTGAACGGCAGGTCCGAGATGAAGCGGTACTTCACCGCCCCATCCGCACCGCTGATCCGCTCGCCGAGTTCCAGGGAGAGCGTCGCGGGGATCGGGATGGCGTTCGGCACGCCCTTGTAGTCGTGGGTCGTGATCACCCGCCCCGTCGCGCCGTTGACCGCCTGGACGACATCGCTGGCGTAGAAGCTGCGCATCTGGTCGATGATCCGGCCGGTCTCCACCGCCTGCGTCTGGAGCATCCGCTCGGACAGGCCGCGCAGGTCGAGCCAGACCGCGAGCGGCAGGCCGGCGAGGCCGAGGAGGATGGCCGCGACGAGGAGCGGCGCCATGATCCGCTGCTGCCGCGCGGTCCGCTCGCTCACGCTGGACATCCGCCGCTTCTCCACAAGCCGGTCCGCCGCCCGAACGCGATCCGCACCCGGCGGCAGATCGCATGAGGCGCGACCTTTCAGCCAGAAACTCATGAGATCGCAGCGATGTTACGATGCGGAATACAAGCTTGCCAAGTGCAGATCAGTCAATCCTCAGATTTCGGCCCTCGTCGTCCGGCGGCGATCACTGAACCTATGACGGCGGCGGCGCGCAGAACCGGCCCAGGCGCCGCGATGATCTGGCGACGGGCGGTGACGCCCAGCCGGAGCGCGGCGGGAGACCGGTGGAGACTGAGTCCAGCCGATATCGACGCGCCGCGGGGGCGAATCGTTAATTAATGTTACCTGCGGGCTGCCCCGGCGGCAGCCTTGCGAGCCGGCGTCCGGTAGGCTCTAACGGATCGCGAAGCTTCCCGGTTGGTCCTGGGAACATTCACGATCGCACTCAAGCCCTGTCCGCCCTCGCGCGGCGGGGCTTTTTGTTCCCGCGCCGGTCTCAACGGCGAGCCCTCACGCGTCAGGACGAAACGATGCGCGCGCAATGACTTAGGGCATCGGCCCGGCTCCGGCCGCCCGACGGATACGCTGGCGGAAGCCCCCCGGATACAGGTCTTCCTCCGCGCAACAGCAATCTCATGGGGGATGTGCTCCGGCGCACTTGATTATTGGCCACCCCAAAACATCAAGCTCGGCTGTTGCAGCGTTGCACTATCGCGCGGCATCAACCTGTCGTTCTGTGGTCCGGTACACATCCCGCCCAACGGGAGACAGAGGACCAGATGATCAAGAAGCTTCTTCTCGCGAGCGCCGCTACGGCCCTCCTGACCGGCGCCGCTTCGGCCGCCGACCTGCCGCGTCGGGCCGCCCCGCCGCCGATCTTCACCCCCGTGCCGGTGTTCACCTGGTCGGGCGCCTACTTCGGTATCAACGCCGGCTACGCGTTCGACGCCAGCAGCAACAACACCTCGAGCTTCGCCGTCCCGGCTCCGTACGGCAACGGCACGACGGCCTATTTCGGCCAGAACAACCAGGAAGGCTTCTCCGGCGGCGCCCAGATCGGCTACAACTTCCAGCTGACCCCGGGCAACGGCGTGGTGTTCGGCATCGAGGCCGACGCCCAGTACCTCGACTTCGGCCGCAACCGGAACCGCTCCATCGTCACCGGCCCGCTGGCCGCCGGGTACTACGTCACCGACCCGCGTGGCCTGTCGAGCCTCGACTTCTTCGGCACCGTGCGCGGCCGCCTCGGCTACGCCTTCGACCGCGTCCTCGTGTACGGCACCGGCGGCTTCGCCTACGGCTCGGGCAGCGCTGACCGTTCGTTCGGCGGCTACGCCGGCAACGACAGCTTCCGCACCGGCTACGCGGTCGGCGGCGGCATGGAGTACGCGCTCCCCGTCGACTCGTTCCTGAACTTCTTCCGCTCCTCGGCGGTGACGCTCAAGGTCGAAGGCCTGTACGTCAACCTCGACCGCAACACCCGCAACCAGGGTGCTCTGGTCATCAACGCCGCCAACAACTTCCCGGTGGCCTACAACCCTGTCGGCCGTCGCTCCGACGAGTTCGCCGTCATCCGCGCCGGCCTGAACTACAAGTTCGGCTCGTACTAAGACCCATCCGCGGAAACGCCCGTCGGGCCTGACGGCCCGGCAGGCGTTCTCCCGGTCATCGGCCATGCCTGGGCCATGCCCGATGCGGCCCCGCCGAATCGGGACGAGAAACGCCCCGGGATCCTGTCCCGGGGCGTTTCTCGTCGTTCCAGCGCTCTGCGCCGAAGTCGACCCCGGTTCGGCGCGCGGGAGCACGTCAAAACAGTGGCTTGGAGCCGCCTGCCTCAGGCGTGGACGGCGTGCTCCAGCTGCGCCTTCGACATCTTCGACCGACCGGGCACGTTCTGCGCCTGGGCCTTGCGCATCAGCGCGGCCTTGGTCGTCCCGGACTTGCTCTCCGTCTTGCCGCTCGCCTTGCTGGCGGCCTTGCCGGTGCTCCTGCTGGCGGCCTTGCCGGTCTTGCGCGCGGCAGCGGATTTGTCGGCGGCCACCTTCGGCTGCTTCGAGAACTGCTTGCCCTTGGCGGTATCGGCCCGCTTCTTGGCCGTGCTGGCGGCGTATTCCGTGTCGCTCAGCTTTTCGCGGGCCTTCTTGGGCAGGTAGCGCTCGCCGGTCTTGCCGCTCTCCTGGCCCGACTTCGTGCCCCACTCCTCGTCGGTCCACTGCTTGAGGTGATTGTCGTCCGCTTTCTTGCCGGCGTAGCCGCCGCCCTCCTTCTTGTATTCGGCGGTGGCCATCTGGGCCTTGCGCGCCGACCACTGACCCGGCTTGCCGCCCTTCTCCGACTTCGTGACCTGTTTCTTGACCTTCTCCCACAGCTTGGGATCAGTCTTCTTCGCGGTTCCAGCCATCGTCCTGTCTCCGAATCAAGATTTCGCAGTCAACACCACGCGTCCAGCTCCGTTCCGACGACGCGCCGCCCCGGGCGATAATCGCGTGGGATGAATCCCGGATACGTCGGCGACGCCGATGGGTTGGCCTCCAGGGGTACGGCACGACGGGACACGGCATGGCAGACGCACCGGACGACACGCAGGCCCAGCGGAGGCCCGCCGGCAAACCCGAGAGCGCGGGCCTTGCCAACACGCCCCTCGACACCGCCACCGGTACGGTCAAGCCGCAGGACGGACCGATGGAGCGGGCCGGCACCGAGAAGGACGAGGCGCGCCGCGGCGGGACAAGCCTCGGGGCCGAGCGGGACCGGCCCGGCGGTCGATGAGCCCGTCCGGCGGCCTCATCCCGTCGGCGCAACGGACAGCAGACAGAGGAACACGCAGCATGCAGATCCGGCACAGGCCCCTGCGCGCGCAGGTGATCGTCATCACCGGCGCCTCCAGCGGCATCGGCCTCGCCACGGCGCGGGAGGCCGAGCCCGCGGGGCCCGCGTGGTCCTGGCGGCGCGCAACGGTGCCGCCCTCGACGACATCGCCCACGACATCCGGGAGCGCGGCGGCGAGGCGCGGGCAATCGTGACCGACGTGTCCAGCCGCGCGGATGTCGAGGCGCTCGCCGCCGAGGCGATCCGCGCCTATGGCGGCTTCGACACCTGGGTCAACAACGCCGGCCTCTCGATCTTCGGCCGCCTCGAAGAGGTCTCGGACGAAGACCATCGGCGGCTGTTCGACGTGAACTTCTGGGGGATCGTCTACGGCTCGACGGTGGCGCTGCAGCATCTGCGGAAGACCGGCGGCGCGCTGGTCAACCTGGGCTCGATCGCCTCCGACCTCGCCTTCCCGATCCAGGGCATGGACTGCGCCTCCAAGCACGCGATCAAAGGCTTCACCGACGCCCTGCGCATGGAATTGGAGGCGGAGGGCGTCCCGGTCTCGGTGACGCTGATCAAGCCGGCCTCGATCGACACGCCCTTCCCGGAACACGCCGGGAACGACATGGCGCAGGCCCCGAAGCTGCCGCCGCCGGTCTACGACCCGGCGGACGTGGCCAAGGCGATCCTGTACGCCGCCGAGCACGGCCCGCGGGACCTCTATGTCGGCGGCGGCGGCAAGATGATGAGTTCCCTGCGCAACCGCGCGCCGTCGGTCACGGACTGGGTGGGAGCCCGGGTCATGTCCCGGACCCAGAAGGCCGGCGCGGCCGGCAGGGACCGGGACGGCGCCCTCTACGCGGCCGGCCGGGATGGGTCCGTGCGGGGAGCCTCGCCGCATCACGTCATGCGCAGCGTCTACACGCAGGCCTCGGTCACCCCGGTCCTGACCGGGATCCTGCTGGCGGGCGCCACGGCGGCGGCGGCCTCGCTGCTCGCCCCCTCCAACCGGCGCTGAAGCGGGCGTGGGACCGGTGCGAGCCAGCGCGTCGCGACCGAGGGCGTCGAAATCTTTGTTTCCAGACAATTTCGGCTGAGGTCAGCGCCCATTCAGGCATGATGACCAATCTGCCCGGATCTCGTGCCCGGCCAGCCCGGCACGAGATCGAACAGAAGGGTTGATCATGATGCACGTGAAGAGGCTCGCGGCCGCCGCGGCCATCATCGGCGGCCTCGGCTCCGCCTCCGCCCTTGCGGCGCCCCTGACGCCGGCCGCTCTCGCCGGCCCCGCTGCCGCGACCACCGTGGCCTTCGGCTGCGGCCCCGGCTGGGCGCCCGGCCCGTACGGCCGCTGCCGTCCGATCTATCGTCGGCCACGCTTCTACGGCCCGCGCTGCTTCGTCCGCCCCACGCCCTACGGGCCGCGGCGGGTCTGCCGCGATTGAGGCGGTCGCGGGGGACCCGGCCCCGCCGAACCGTGATGCGATCCAGGGGTTGAAACGAGGGCAGGCTGCCGGTCCGGTGGGGCGACCCCGCCGACAGGGCGGCCTGCCTTTTCGATTCGTGATCGCGCGATCTTGCCACCAGCGGGAGACACCATGGCCCGAGATCAGAGCAGCGGAGCGGGCGACCCGGCGCGGGAGCGGGCGGCGGCCGAGCGGGCCGGCCGGAAGCGCCTCGGCGAGAACGGGCGGCCACAGCCGGCCCCCACGCCCGTGGAGCAGGACGCAGCCCATCGCAGGGCGGTGACCGGGCCGCAGGATCCGAACGCCCAGGCGGTCAGCACGGCGGTCGACGGGGTTTAGAACTTCGAGACCGGTTTCCAAAGGGCCGTGCCCTTTGGTCGGTTGCCAGGGCGAAGCCTTGGCGCATCGGGCGAAGCCCGACTTTCGGGCAGCGCCCGACAGCAGGGCACTGCCCTGCACCCGCAAGAGCCGGCCCCCCTCCGCTCAGGGACCGCACAGGATGAGCCCTCACGGCTGCCGTCCGCCACACGGCCGCGGCTCGTGTTCACCGGAGCCCTGGTCCGGTCCGACGAGCCCGGTCACGATGCCGGCCGCGCAGAGTTGCGCCGCGTCGGGGATCCAGATGGCGGCCGGGGACACCGCCAGGGCGCGCGTCACGAAGGCCGAGGGCAGGCCGGCCGCCCGATAGGCGGCCCGCTCAGGCTTGGAATCCACCGGACGCATCCGCCCCCGCGCCCCGACCTCATAGGGGGCGTGGAAGCCGAGCCGTCCGCCCTCCGCCAGGACGCGCCGCCGCCCGCGGACGAAGATCAGCGTGCAGGCCGACGCGCAGGCGTCGGACACCCGGGTCTCCAGCCCGCGGGCGGCCACGAGGGCCCCGATCGCCGCCCCCTCCTCGACCAGGCCGCCGTCGCTGGTCAGGTGCAGGCGTACGATCCCCGGATGGGTGCCGAGGAGGCCGGACACCCGCGCGGCCACGCCTTCGGTGAGGTCGCCCACGAGGTGCAGGTCCCGGCCGCCCGGCCCGACCGTGAGCCGGGCCGGCACCTCCGGGTCGTCCGCCCCGGAGGCAGCCCCGAGGCCCGGCCCGGCGGGGCCGGCCGAGGCGGGAATCGGACAGGTGGCGAGCGCCAGGGCGAGGATGCGCGCGCGCATCCCCGTCCGGCGCCCCCACCGGCGGGTGAGGTGCGGCGTGGCGGCCGTCATGGCGGCATTCCAAATGGGTGGGATCGGCGTGGCGGGATCGGGGCGACCGACGGGGCCGGACGCGGACGCCTACTGGAGGTAGGCGACGAACATCTCGGCCACGGCCCGCGATGCGTAGGCCTGGGGGCTCTCGCCCCAGCGGATCGGGAAGGCCTCCGCCATCCGGCGGCCGGCGAGGATCCGGGCCACCTCGTCGGGCATCAGCCCGTCGTCGAGGGCGTTCGCGAGGGCGGCGCGTTCGTGCGAGGGATGGGACCGGACGCCCCGGTCCAGGGGATTGCCGAACGCCGCGGCACTCAGGTCGGCAAGCGCCGCGGCACTCAGGTCGGGATGGGGGGTCGGGGCAACGTTATAAGTCAGCATCGCTGTTCGTCTTCCATGTCGGGTGGGGTGCGCTCTCCTCGGTTCGGATGCTGCAACACCACGGACAGGGCGACATCATCGTCGGGGCGATCCGATCCACGCTGGCGATCACGGCAAACCTCCATTCGGCTCTGCATCGACGGTCGCATCGACACGGTCAATCTAGCCGCCGGAGCCGGAAAAAGGCTGCCAATTTGCGGCCGCTTCGAAGCGGAGCCTATGCGCCGAACCGGCTTTCGGGAGCAGAAGATGCGGAGTCGGCAGTCCGCCTCGCGTCTCGACGCCGGCTGCGCGGCCTGCCACCCTCATGCCACGGGCGACCGAGCCCGTGACAGGGACAGGTGCGCCATGACCGGATCACTCTCGCGGGCCGTGATCGTCCAGCCGGGGGGCGGCTTCGACAAGGTCGGGTTCGGCGTGCGGCCGGTTCCGGAGCCCGGCCCCGGGGAGATCACCGTCCGCCTGCGGGCCAGCTCCCTCAACTACCACGATTACGCGGTGGTCAGCGGAATGTGGGGACCGAGCGAGCCCCGCATCCCGATGTCCGACGGGGCCGGCGCGGTCGAGGCCGTCGGGCCCGGCCCGGCCGAGTTCGCCGTGGGCGATTCCGTGGTCAGCACGTTCTTCCCGACCTGGCTGGAGGGCACGCCCCAGGTCGAGGGTTTTGCCACCGTGCCGGGCGACGGGGTCGACGGCTACGCCCGCGAGCGGGTCACGGCGCCGTCCGTGGCCTTCACCCGTGCGCCCGCGGGCTGGGACCACGCCGAGGCGGCGACGCTGACCACCGCCGGCTTGACCGCCTGGCGCGCGCTCCACGCCGATGCCGGCCTCAAGAGCGGTGACGTCGTCCTCGTCCAGGGCACCGGCGGCGTCTCGCTGTTCGCCCTGCAATTCGCGAAGGCCGCGGGCGCTACGGTGATCGCCACCTCGTCCAGCGACGCGAAGCTCGAGCGCCTGCGCGCGCTCGGCGCCGACCACGTCCTCAACTACCGCGCCGATCCGGCCTGGGGCGAGACCGCACGGCGGCTGACCGGCGGGTGCGGCGTCGATCACGTCCTCGATGTCGGCGGGCCGGGGACGCTGGAGCAGTCGATGGCCGCCGTGCGGGTGGCCGGCCATATCTCGGTGATCGGCATCCTGTCGGGCGTGGCGGGGGAGCTGCCGCTGGTCCCGGCGCTCCTGAAACAGATCCGTCTGCAGGGCGTGCTGGTCGGTAGCCGGCGCCACCAGATCGCGATGATCCGCGGCATCGAGGCCTGCGGTCTGCAGCCGGTGGTCGATCGCCGCTTCCCGCTCGACGACCTCGTGGCGGCCTTCCGCCACCAGGAGAGCAACCGCCACTTCGGCAAGATCTGCATCGAGATCTAGCAACCGTGCGACTTGAGCGGATGCGGGCGCGGATCGTGGCCCTGTCGGCATGGCAGCGCCCGCCAAGGTTCGTCAATCGTCGATACGGCTCGGCAAACTAATCTGCATAAGTATTTATTCGACGAAACCTCAGTAGGCTTGTGGACACAAGCCGGTGCGGAGGAACACCATGTCAAATCCGCTCGTGCGCAAGCTGGAATGCTACGTCCCGCTCTCGGAGGCGGATCGAATGTGCTTGTTCGATGCCAACGGCCCGGGGCGCATGGTCGCCGCGCGGACGGACATCATCCACGAGGGCGACGATCCGCGCGCCGTCAGCATCATCCTCGACGGTTGGGCCTGCCGCTACCGGCAGTTCATCAGCGGGCGCCGCCAGATCGTCTCGTTCCTCCTGCCGGGCGACCCGTGCGACCCGCACGTCTTCCTCCTCGACGCGATGGATCACACGATCGGCGCGATCACGCCCGTCACCCTCGGCCAGATCTCCGGCCCCACGCTGCAGGCGATGACGGCCCGCAGCCCGCAGCTCGACCTCGCCTTCCACCGGGAGGCGCTGGCCACGGCGGCGGTGCAGCGCGAGTGGACGATCAGCCTGGGCAGCCGCACCGGCATCGAGCGGCTCGCCCATCTGTTCTGCGAACTCCACGCGCGGCTGGCGGCGGTGGGCCTTGCGGAGGCCGACACCTGTCCGATGCCGGTCACCCAGAACGATCTCGGCGACGCGATGGGCCAGACCAGCGTGCACATCAACCGCACGCTGCAGGAGTTGCGCGGCATGGGGCTGATCACCCTGCGCAGCCGGCGCCTGACCATCCACGATCCGGCCGCCCTCGCCCGGCTCGCCCATTTCGACTCTGCCCATCTCCACATGACGGAGCCGGCCGCCCACGTCACTGCGCGGCGCGCTTGATCGGCTCAGGCCGCGCGGATGCCGACCAGGAAGCGGTCGACCTCCGCCGAGAGGCGCTCGGACTGGACCGCCAGGGCCGTAGCCCCCGTGAGCACCTGATCGGCCGCACGTCCCGTCTGCTCCGAGGCCTCGGCCACGCCGGCGATGTTGACGGTCACCTCCGAGGCGCCCTGCGTCGCCTGGGTGATGTTGCGTACGATCTCCTGAGTCGCTGCGCCCTGCTGGTCCACGGCCGCCGCGATCGCGACCGCCATCCCGTTGATCTCGCGGATCCGGTCGATGATCGTGCCGATCGCACCCACCGTCGCGCCGGTGACCCCCTGGATCTGGCCGATCTGTGCGGCGATGCCGTCGGTAGCCTGGGCCGTCTTCTCCGCGAGCGCCTTCACCTCGCCCGCCACGACCGCGAAGCCGCGGCCGGCCTCGCCCGCGCGTGCGGCCTCGATGGTGGCGTTGAGCGCGAGCAGATTGGTCTGCTCGGCGATGGACGAGATCAGCCGCACCACCGCGTCGATTTCCGAGACCGCCATCCGCAATTCGGATACGAGGCCGGCGGCCTGATCGGCCTCGTCGACCGCCTGTTGCGCCAATCCGGAGGAGTCGCTCGCTTGGCGGCCGATCTCCTGGATCGAGCTGCCGAGTTCCTCGGCCGAGGCCGCGACGGTATTGATGTTGGCCGTCGCCTCTTCGGCCGCGCGCGCCACCGTGCCGGACTGGCTCGCAGCCTCCTGGGCGGTCGTGGTCATCTGACGGGCTGTGGTCTGGAGGTCGCCCGCGGACGACGAGACGCGATCGACGATCGTGGCCACCGCCTGCTCGAAGACCTGGGCCAGCTCCATCCTGTTGCGCCTGCGCTCGACGGAGGCGGCCGCCTCCGCCTGCCTCATCCGCTCGGCTTCGGCGGCGGCGTTAAGGGCGACCATGGCCTTGATCGCCTCGACCGCGCGCCCGACGATCCCGATCTCGTCGCCGCGCCGCGCCTCCGGGATCGCGGCCGCGACATCGCCCTCCGCCATACGCTGCAAGCCGACGACGAGGCGGTGAAGGGGCCGCGTGACACCGAGCACGACGATCGCCATTGAGAGGCCGAGCGCGGTGAGCAAGGCCGCCAGGGCGGCGCCGATCAGGATCGTGCGGGCCTGCGCGGCCTCGTACTGCGAGGCGATCTTCGCCTCGTTGAGACGGGCCGCCGCCTGCACCTCGTAGGCCTGCGACGCCGTGTTGAACTGCGTCCGGATCTCCCGGCTCTCTACGAGGCCCACCTGAATCGCGGTGTCCCGTTCGTCCCGAAGGGCGAGGGCGTTGGAGCGATCGAGCAGATCGAAATAGACACGCGCGATACGGCCAATGTTGCGCTGGATGTCCTGGATCTCCTTCCGGCGCGCCCCCGCAGCCAGCGTCTCGACATTGTCGGCCACGGCTTTGACGGCCCGATCGTAGCGATCGCGGAAGGATGGGATCTCGCTTTCCGGCCGGCCGATGATGATGTTGCGGTTCATCAGGCCCGCTTCGAGGAACTGCTCCCGAACCTGCGCAAACATCTCCAGCCGCGAGAAGTAGTAGTCTACGAGATACTTATTGCGATTTTCCAACTTTTCAAGCGCTTGCACCGAGTATAGTACGACAAACACACTCGACAAAATCATAATCAAGAAGGGAACAGATATCTTAATGATGAGTTTCGTATCTTGTAGCAGCCGCATCTATCCGACTCCTGCTTGCTAGACGGACCCGCGTAGCAGAATTTTCCCTGATTTGTGCCATAAAATTCAGAACAGTTATCAAAACGCACAATATAAAATAAGTATTATTATAAGAAAATATAGATATGTACCCGTCTACGTACCAAAAATCTCAGCCACTTATCTGAGAATTTTCGGACGACGACGGGGCAGGTCTTGGAATTTCATTTCTGCCTGACATTGGATCTTCGGGCCGACCATCAGACCCGGACGGTCGCCCTAGGCGAGATCTCGTCGGGAAGAGGCCCAGGCGCACCGGAAACGGCAGCCTCGAATCGCATCGTCGCGCAGGATACGCCTTGGCTGCCGCGCCGCGGGCCGGGGCGATGGAACATCCCGCGCGGGGGCGGAGCGGCAGGGCAGGGAGGCGGTGGAGAATGCGTCGGCGGTGGCGATCCCGTGCGCCCGCGCTCAGCCCAGCACGATCGGGTAGCAGCGTGCGCCCACCGAGGCGGCGAGCACCTGCACGGCCCCCACCGTCGAGACGTCGCCCGCCACGTGGACCACGTCGGTGGCGCGCAGGCTCGGCAGATGGGCGGTGAGCGGGCCGGAGCGCACGTCCGGCGGGCGCGGACCGCCGCGGTCGGCGCAGAGCACGATCCGGGCGACGCCGGTGCGGCGCAGCCAGTCGAGACTCTCGCGCATGTACAGGTCCAGCGCGTCCCGGGCCCCGACCGCGAGCGCCATCTCGCGGGCGGGCTCGACGTAGCGGGCCGCCCGGGCGATCGCCCAGATCGCCGCGAAGCCGGCGCCGGCCGCCACCAGGACGAGGCGCCCGCCCCCGGGGCGGTACTGCCCCCGTCCCACGGGGCCCTTGAGGCGCACGGGCTGGTCGAGCCGGAGCGTATCGATGGGCCCGCCCTCGGGATCGCGGGCGATGTGGAACACCGCCTCGTTGATCTCGGCCGCGCCGTCGACCCGGAGCGTCGGGGACAGGGTCAGCGCGGGCAGCCCCGCGAAGGTCACCAGCGCCTGATGGCCGGGCTCCAGGGTCGGGCGCTTGGTCAGGGTGGCCACGACCTCGACGATGCCGGGGCTGAGCCGGCGGATCTCGGTGACGGTGCCCTTGCGGATCGCGACCGGGATCGGTGGCGCCTCCTCCTGCCCCTGGATCGGGGCGGCCGGCAGGCCCGGCCGGAGAGCCTCGGAACGAGACCGATGAGCCGGCGGGCGGCGGACGGGGCGCGCCGATCCGTGATGCGTCGCGCTCTGGCCGGCCTGCGCCTGGACCGGCGCGATCATGCCCTCGGCGAGGGCCGCCTCCAGGGGCGTGTCGCCGGTCGAGACGCGCACCGACCGGCCGTTGACGACGAGCGAGCAGCGCGCGCCCATGGCCTTACCCCGCGTGGTCTGGAGAGGGCTCATCGAAGGTGGATTCAGGGGCGAGGGCGGGTTCAAGGGGCACGGATCAGGAGCGAATCGACCAGCGCCGCCCAGCGCTCGCGGGTCGCGCGGACATCGTCGCTCGGGGCGGATTCCGTGAGGACCTGGCGCTGCGCCCGCAGGGATTCGACCTCCTGCCGCTGGGCCCGAAGCACCGCCTTCATCACCTGAAGCTCGGTCTCGAGACGGGTGATGGCGTCGTCGGACTCGTCGAAGAGATCCGCGTCGGGCCCGCCGGCGTGTTCCTCGACCGGCGCGTCGGCGTGGTGCCGGTCGCGGCCGGGCAGTGGCAGCCGGATCCGGGCCTGCTGGTCCAGCCGGACCGGCCGGGCCATCAGGCGACGCAAGAGATCGGAGCTGCCCGCCTGCTGATAACGCCGTGCCGCCTCGGCCATCCGCCTATCCCCATGCCGGACGCCGGCGCGCCCATCCATCAACAGGAGCTTGCGCGAGCATGGTTAAGGGGGGCTTAAACCCATCGGCGACTCACGCCGCCGCCGCCTTCATCACCCCGGCGACGAGCGCATAGGTCGCGACCCACGCCGCCCGCACCTCCGGGGTGAAATCCGGGCCCAGCCCCTGTTCCAGGGTCCAGAGCAGGGCCTCGCCCACCGGCGCGTAATGGGCGGCCTGCGTGCCGTAGGCGATGTGCTTGCGCCCGAGATCCTGCAGCGCCGGCACCACCGTGTCCGGGTGGTTCAGGTTGGCCACCGCGAGCCCCAGCATCGCCATCAGCTTCGACTTCTGCTCGGCCATGTCGGCGGGGAAGAGGTCGCGCACCTGCGGGGCGATCTCGAACAGGCGGCCGTAGAACAGGTCGGCCGCCGTCCCGGCGATCGGCCGCACCTTGGCGAAACTGTCCTGCACCAGCCTGATCTGTTCGGGCGTCATCGCATCACCGGCCAAAGGATTCGGTCCTTGGCAGTTTACGGCTGTTCCAACCCGCCGAAACCAATCCAGGCTAAGATCAGGCCGCTTCCGGCGCCGCCCCGACGATCTGGCGGGCCTGCAGCAGGGTCATGGGCTCGCCGAAGGCGGGGCCCAGCGCGTATTCGCAGCCGAGCCCGGCGAGCGCCTGGGCGTCGGCCTCGGACTCGCAGCCCTCCGCCACGATGGCGAGGTTCAATTCACTCGCCATGCGGACGATCGAGCGCAGGATCGCGGTCTGGCCGGTGCCGATCTGGCGCACGAAGGTCGCATCGACCTTGATCGTGTCGAACGGGAACCGCTGGAGGTAGGAGAGCGCCGAGTAGCCGGTGCCGAAATCCGACAGGCACAGGCCCGCGCCGAGGTCGTGGATGCGGGCCAGCATCTGGGCGGCGTATTCCGGGTTCTCCATCACGAGGCTCTCGCTGAATTCCAGCTTGAGCGAGCCGGGGAGCGCCCCGGAGCGGGCCATCACGGTCTTCACGTCGTGCAGGAGGTCGTGGCGCAGGAGCTGACGCGAAGACAGGTTGCAGGCCGCGAAGATCGGCGGCTCGACCTCCAGGGAGCGCTGCCAGGCCGCGAGTTCGAGCGCGGTGCGCTCCAGGGCAAAGATGCCGAGATTGACGATGAAGCCGCTCTCCTCGGCGAGCGGCAGGAAGGTCGAGGGGGGAATGCGCCCGAGCTTCGGGTGGTCCCAGCGCAGGACCGTCTCGAACCCCGCCACGGTGCGGTCCTCGAGCCGCACCACCGGCAGGAACAGCACCTTCATCTCGTTGCGCTCGATCGCCTTGCGCAGGTCACTCTCCAGCATCAGCCGGTCGGTGCGATCGGTGCGCATATGGGCGCGGAACACCTCGATCCGGTCGCCGCCGTTGCGCTTGGCCTGGATCATGGCGACCTCGGCGCTCTTGAACACCTCGTCGCGCTTGAGGTTGGCGCCGGACTCGTAGAGCGCCAACCCGATGGAGACCGTCAAAAAAATCTCGCGGTCGGCGTAGGTGATCGGCGTGGCGATCGCCCGGCGGATCATCTCGGCGAAGGCCAGGATCCGGTCGGGCTCGCGCTCGGACAGCAGGATCACCGCGAACTCGTCGCCCGCCACCCGCGCCAGGGTATCCTGCGGGCGCAGCAGGCGGCCGAGGCGGCGCGACAGGGTCAGCAGGATCGAATCGCCCGCCGAGAGGCCGATCGCGTCGTTGATGCCCTTGAACCGGTCGACGTCGAGCACGATCACGGTGGGCTTGAGGCGCGGGTCCTGGCTGGCGAAGGCCAAAGCCGCGTCGAGGCGGTCGCCGAACAATTCGCGGTTCGGCAGGCCGGTCAGGCTGTCATGCACGGCGTCGTGGAGCAGGCGCTCCTCGGCGGTCTTGATCTCGGTCACATCCGCGATGGTGCCGACCACGCGGATCACCTCGCCATCGGCGCCGATCACCGGGCGCGCCTTCAGCCGGTACCAGAAGAACGTGCCGGCCTCCGAGCGCAGGCGGAAATCGTGGACGATGCGGCCGCGCCGCTCCTCGATCACCGTGTCGAGGGCCGCCGAGTAGCGCTCCACGTCGAACGGGTGGAGGGCGCCGAGCCAGTTGGTCGCCGGCCCCTCCAGGGTGCCCCGGGCGAGGCCGAGCTGGCCCTCGATCTCCGGGCCGACGAAGACCCGGTCGGCGGGCACGTCCCAGTCGAACACCACGTCGCCCGCGCCGGTCAGCGCCAGAGCCCGGCGCTCGGTGTCGGAGACCAGGGCGTGGCTGAGACCGCCGCCCGCGAAGGCGTGCTGGAGCACCGTGAAGCCGATCAGCATCACGATCAGCACGAGGCCGCCGATCAGGGCCGGCTGCACGAGGTCGCTGCCGATCTGGCCGGTGACCGCGAACCCCGCCGCCGCCACCCAGACGACGAGCATCAGCCAGGTCGGCACCAGCAGGATCGCCCGGTCGTAGCCGTTATGGACCGCGAGGTAGAGGATCAGCAGCAGGCCGATGCCGGCCACCGCCGCTATGGAGATGCGCGCCACCCCCGCCGCCACCGGCGGGTCGAACACCGCGAGCCCGACGAGGCCGGCCAGGAAGGCGAGCCAGAAGAACGCCACGTGGCTGTAGCGCACGTGCCAGCGGGCGAGGTTGAGATAGGCGAACAGGAAGACCAGCAGCGTCGCCCCGAGCACCGCCTCGGCGGAGGCCCGGTAGACCCGCTCGGCCAGTTCGGTGACCGGGAAGACCCGCTGCAGGAAGCCGAAATCGATGCAGGCATAGGCCAGCACCGACCACGCGAGCGCGGCCGCGGCCGGGAAGATGATCGCGCCCTTGACCACGAACACGATGGTCAGGAACAGGGCCAGCAACCCGCTGATCCCGATGATGATGCCCTTGTAGAGGGTCAGGCCGGCGGCCTTCCGGCGGTAGGCATCCTGGTCCCAGAGGTGGAGCTGGGGAATGTTGGCGCCGCGCAATTCGGCGACGTAGGTGACGGTGGTGCCGGGATCGAGCGTGATCGTGAACTGGTCGGCTTCCGGGTTCTCGTCCCGCTCGGGCCGGATGCCCTGGCTCGCCGTGATGGCGGCGATGCGCGAACCGCCGAGATCGGGCCAGATCACCCCGGAATCGACCAGCCGGAAATGCGGGGCGATCAGGATCCGGTCGATCTGCTCGTCGGTGTCGTTGGTGAGCGCGAACACGATCCAGTCGGGCCGGGCGCCGGCATCGCGCGCCTTCACGACGATGCGGCGGACGATCCCGTCCTTGCCGGGCGCCGTGGAGATCTGGATCAGGTCGCCGTCCGAGCGGTAGCGCTCGATCGCCGAGGTCAGGTCGATCACCGGCGCGTCGAGGGTGACGCGCACCGCTTCCACGGCCCAGGCCGGGCCACTCAGGGCGAGGGCACCGACGAGACCGCCGACCAGGGTCAGGAGGAGGGCGAGGATGCGCAAGGGTGTCTTGATGTCCGGCCGTGCGAGAAGCGGCGTCAGCCGCCCCGGCGGCCTCAATCGAGCGGATCGCGCCCTTTTGCGGCCAAATCAAGTTGCGGCGGCCGTTTCGAGGCACGATCCAGAGCCACTTCGACCGACGAATCCCGGGTTTCCAAAGGGCTTCAGCCCTTTGGCGGGTGCTCAGGGTTGAACCCTGAGATCTTGACCAGGGCTCCGCCCTGGACCCGCGAAAGGTCTCGACCTTTCGAAACCATGACCGGCTCTCAGGCGGCCCGGAGCGCGCCCGCGATCGTGTCGAGAGACGGCAGCTTACGGATCGGGCCGATCGCCGCCAGCGTCGGCGTACCCTGCAGCATCGCGGCGGCGGCGGCGCGGACGGCCTCGACCGAGACGGCGTCGACCTTGGCGATCACCTCCCCGGCGGGGATCACGCGGCCCCAGGCCAGGATCTGGCGGGCGTTGCGCTCGATGCGCCCGCCCGGCGTCTCCAGCGCGGAGAGCAGCGACACCTTGAGCTGCGCCTTGGCGCGGGCGATCTCGACGGTGTCGAGGTCCCGGGCGGCCCGGGCGGTGGCGGCGAGGGTCACGTCGATCAGTTCGGGCAGGTCCGCCCCGGCGGTGCCGGCGCCGATGCCGAACAGGCCGCAATCCGAGAACGGCCAGTGGAAGGCCTGGATCTCGTAGGCGAGGCCCCGGGTTTCGCGCACCTCCTGCCAGAGCCGCGAGGTCAGGCCGCCGCCGAGCACCTGGGCGAACATGTGCAGCGCGTAATAGCCCTCGTCCCGGAAGGAGAGGCCCGGCAGGCCGATCACCACGTTGGCCTGTTCGAGCTTGCGCGGCATCCGCCGCTCGCCGCCGCGATAGACCCCCGGCACCGCCTGAGGCGCGGCCTTGGCGGGGAGGGCGCCGAAATGGCGTTCGGCCGCCGCCACGATCGCCGCGTGGGTCACGGCCCCGGCGCCGGCCACCACGATGCGGTCCGGCGTGTATTCCCGGTCGAGATAAGCGCGGATCCCGGCCTCGTCGAAGCTCCGGATCGTCTCGGGGCGCCCGAGGATCGGCCGGCCGACCGGCTGGTCGGGGAAGGCGGCCTCCGTGAAGGCGTCGTACACCACGTCGTCGGGGGTGTCCTCGACGGCGGCGTATTCCTGCAGGATCACGCCCTTCTCACGGGCGAGCTCGCCCGCATCGAACACCGAACCGGTGAGGATGTCGCCGATCACGTCGAGGGCGAGGTCCGTATCCTCGCCGAGCACCCGCGCGGTGTAGCTGGTGCCCTCGGTGGAGGTGGCGGCGTTGATCTCGCCGCCGACATTCTCGATCGCCTCGGCGATCGCCTGGGCCGAGCGGGTGCGGGTGCCCTTGAACGCCATGTGCTCGATGAGGTGGGACAGCCCGGCCTCGTCGGCCCGCTCGTTGCGCGAGCCGGCCCCGACCCAGACGCCGAGGCTGGCGGTGGCCACCCCCGGCATCGGCTCGGTGACCACGGTGACGCCGTTGTCGAGCCGCGTGGTGCGCAGCGACGGCGAGGCAGCGTGGGTGGAGAAATGCTGGTTCATCGACGGCTCGTCGCGAAGGGGGCCGGATCCGGCGCGGGTCCCCTCTCCCGTGCGGGAGAGGGACAGGGTGAGGGGTGCGACCTCTCCGGACAGTTCTCGACCCTCACCCCAACCCTCTCCCGCTCGGGAGAGGGGGCTCGTTGCGCGACTCGCGCCAAGCTCACGCACCCCTCGTGATGCGGGCGCGCTCGCGGATCAGCGCCTCGACAGCGGCCTGATCGTTCCCGACCCGGGTCATGCGCTCGGGCCGATCCATCAGGTCGGCGAGGTGCGGCGGCAGGGGCGGGCGCAGGCCGCCGGTGGCCTTGGCGACCGCGTCCGGGAATTTGGCCGGGTGCGCGGTGCCCAGCGCCACGACCGGGGTCGCGGGGTCCTGCTCCAACAGGCGACGCCCGGCCCGCACGCCGATGGCGCTGTGGGGATCGAGCACCACGCCGGTGGCGGCCTGGGTCAGGGCGATTTCTTCCATCACGTCGGGCTCCGGCACCGCGACGGCGTCGAACTCGGACCGCACCGTGGCGAGAACCTCGGGGCTCAGCGAGAACCCGCCGGACTGCTTCAGCCCGGCCATCAGCCGCGACAGCGCCGACGCATCGCGAGCCAACGCCTCGAACAGCAGACGCTCGAAATTCGAAGAAATCTGGATGTCCATGGAGGGCGAGGTGGTGGGCACCACGCCGCGCAGCTCGTAGGCGCCGTGCTCCAGGGTGCGCACCAGGATGTCGTTGGCGTTGGTGCCGATCATCAGCCGCCCGATCGGCAGGCCCATCTGCTTGGCGACCCAGCCGGCGAGCACGTCGCCGAAATTGCCGGTCGGCACCGCGAAGGAGACCGGCCGGTGGGGCGAGCCCAGCGCCACCGCGCTGGTGAAGTAGTAGACGGCCTGCGCCGCCACCCGGGCCCAGTTGATCGAGTTGACCCCCGACAGCCGGACCGCGTCGGCGAAATCCGCATGCTGGAACAGGGCTTTGACGAGGTTCTGGCAATCGTCGAACGTGCCGTCGACCGCGAGCGCGTGGACGTTCTGCGCCGGCACAGACGTCATCTGCCGCCGCTGCACCTCCGAGACCCGCCCGTGGGGATAGAGGATGAACACGTCGACCCTGTCGAGCCCGCCGAAGGCCTCGACGGCGGCCGAGCCGGTATCGCCCGAGGTCGCGCCCACGATGGTGGCGCGGGTGCCGCGCTGGGTCAGCACGTGGTCCATCAGCCGCCCGAGCAGCTGCATCGCCACGTCCTTGAAGGCGAGCGTCGGCCCGTGGAAGAGTTCCAGCAGGAACAGGTTGTCGTCGAGCTGGGTCAGCGGGCAGACCGCCGGATGGCGGAAGGTCGCGTAGGACGCGTCGATCATCCGGTCGAGATCCGGGCCGGCGATGTCGCCGTCGATCAGCGGGTGCAAGACGCGCTTGGCGGCCTCCGCGTACGGGCGGCCCGCCAGGGCGGCGATCTCCGAACGGCCGATCTGCGGCCAGGTCTGCGGCACGTAGAGCCCGCCGTCGCGGGCAAGGCCCGCCAGCAGGGCGTCCGAGAACGAGAGCGGCGCGGCCTCGCCGCGGGTCGAGACGTGGAGCACGGGGTCCTCCGAGGGAAGGCGCTCCCTCTACACGATGCCAACGGGCCTGTCGAAAGCCGAGAGCGCCCTCCGCCGAAGTGGACCCCGGTTCGGCGTAAGAGAGCGCGCCAGAACAAGGGCTTCGAGCCGTGCTCAATTGCAACGCGATCGGGCACGGCTCTAAAGCCGCGCGGCCGGTCTGCCCGCAGAGCGGGGCGGCCAGTTTAACCGAAGCTGAACGGGCCGGTTCAGGGCCGGTTCGGCCGCGGCCGCCCATGACTCGGCCCACCCCGCGGCGATCGAGCCGGCGGGACGGATCCCTCCTCGAAGAGAGCCGACATGACCCGAATCATCGCCCTCGCGGGCGTCGCGGCCCTGCTGTCCGGCAGCGTCGCCTTCGCGCAGACG
>NZ_JALNUM010000098.1:0-23127 GCF_026540795.1 Methylobacterium sp. GC_Met_2 | reverse complement strand
GGTGCTGTTCGGGCTGTTCCTGGCGCACTTTTCCGCGGTGCGCCTGATCCAGGTGATCCAGGGGGCGGCGCTCGTCACCATCATCCTCAACGGCTTCGCGCTGTGGAAGCAGGAACCCCGCGACACCAGCCGAAACCGGGACGCGCCGCAGCGCGACTTCCGCGCCTCCTGGCGGGCCTATGCCGGGGAGGGCACCGCCCGGCGCCGCCTCGTGGCGATCGGCCTCGGCACGGCGGGCTTCTCCATGCAGGACATCCTGCTGGAACCCTATGGCGGCCAGATCCTGCACCTCTCCGTGGGGGCGACCACGGCGCTGACCGCTTTGCTCGCGGCTGGCGGCGGCCTCGGCCTGCTGATCGCGGCGCGCTGGCTCAACCGGGGCGGTGACCCGTTCCGGGTCTCAGGCGTCGGCGTCGGGATCGGGATCCTGGCCTTCTCGGCGGTGGTGTTCGCCGCGCCCTTGGCCTCGGCCGACCTGTTCGCCGCGGGTGTCAGCCTGATCGGCCTCGGCGGCGGCCTGTTCGCCCACGGCACGCTCACCGCCTCGATGAACCGCGCCGGCCCCGAGGATACCGGGCTGGCGCTGGGCGCCTGGGGCGCCGTGCAGGCGACCGCGGCGGGCCTGTCGATCGCGGCCAGCGGCCTCGTGCGCGATGTCGGCGGCGCCATCGCCCAGTCGGGGGTGCTCGGCGAGGGCATGAACGAGCCCGCCATCGGATACCTGATCGTCTACCACATCGAGATCGCCCTGCTGTTCGCCGCGCTGCTCGCGCTCGGGCCGCTGGTGCGTGAGGACGCGCGTGCGCAGACACGCGATCGGATGACCGGCAATCTCGCCGGCCGGACAGCCTGAGACACGGGGGAGGTCAGCCATGCCAACCGGCGCACTTACAGGTTACGTCGACGTCGCCCAGGTCGTGCTCTACGCGTTCTTCCTCTTCTTTGCCGGCTTGGTGTTCTGGCTGCGCCGGGAGGACCGGCGCGAGGGCTACCCCCTGGAGAACGAGGCGGTCGGGCGCCGCAAGTCGGTCGATCCGTTCCTGATCCCCCGCGCCAAGGCGTTCCACCTGCCCGGCGGCGAGACCACCTACGCCCCCCAGGCCGTGCATGGCCGCGACGACATCGAGACCGGCATCCCGGCCCGCAAGGTCGAGCCCTGGCCGGGCGCGCCCTATGAGCGGACCGAATCCTCGCTCCAGGCCGGCGTCGGCCCCGGCTCCTGGGTGCTCCGGCACGACGTCCACGACCGGACCTGGGACAACGAGATCCGGATCGTGCCCCTGCGGGTGGCGACCAACTTCGTCGTCCACGAGGACGGCCCGAACCCGATCGGCATGACCGTGTTCGGCACCGACAACGCGGTGGCGGGCGTCGTCTGCGACGTCTGGGTCGATCGCGGCGAATCGCTGCTGCGCTACTACGAGGTCGAACTGCCCACGGGCGGGCGGCGCCTGATGCCGGTGACGTTCTGCCGGGCCGGCGGCTTCACCAAGACGGTGAAGACCGAGGCGCTTCTCGCCAGCCAGTTCGCCGATATCCCCGAGACCCGCGACCCCGACAGCGTCACCTTCCTGGAGGAGGAGCGGGTCATGTCCTACTTCGGCGCCGGCACGCTCTACGCCACGCCGGCCCGGGCGGAGCCCCTGATATGAGCGGCGACTTCATTCCCGAGGGCACCCTGCGGGGACTGCCCGGCCCGCTGCCGGCGGGTGAGCGGATCCTGTGGCAGGGCGCGCCCACCACCACGGGTCTGCTGGTTCGGGTGTTCCACGCCCGCCTGGTGATCGCGTGGTTCGGCCTCTCCGGCCTGGCCTTCGGCCTTGCGGCGGGCTCGGCCACGGGGGCGCTGAAGGTGGTGCTGCCGACCCTGGTGATCGGCGCGGGCGGGATGGCCCTGCTCTGGCTGCTCGCGTGGCTGACCCACCGGACGACGCTCTACACGATCACCAACCGCCGGGTCGTGCTGCAGGCCGGCATCGCCCTGCAGGTGACCCACAACCTGCCATTCGCCCAGATCGAGACTGCGGCGTTGCGCGCCTTCACGGATGGCACCGGAGACGTCCCTCTGCGGTTGCGGCCGGGCCTGCGGATCGCCTACCTTCAGCTCTGGCCGCACGCCCGGCCCTGGCATCTGTCGCGGACTGAGCCCATGCTGCGCTCCGTACCGGACGCCGACGCGGCGGCGGCCCTGCTGGCGCAGGCGCTGGCGGCCCATGCCGACGGCGCCGCGCCGCCGGTGCGGCTGGCCCGTCTGGGTCAGGCGAACGAGAATGCCGGCCGCCTCGTCGCGGCCGAGTAGGGAGGGGACGATGGGCGAGCGGGCGGAGAACGCCGGCCGATCACCGGTTCGGGCTGCCGCGGGACCGGCGCCGGCGCTGCTGATGATCGGCGCCGGGGCGCTGATGGGCTTCACCATGCTGGCGGTCCTGATCGGCCGCAGCGAGGGGGTCGGCCTCGTCGCCCTGCCGCCGGCCAAGCCGGTGGCGCAGGTCGAATTCCACGCCGAGGATCAGGTCGACGGCTCGATCGCCCTGCGCAACGTCGCCGACCAGAAGATCCTCGCCTGGATCCGCCCCGGCGAGGACGGCTTCCTGCGCGGGACGTTGCGGGGCCTCGCCCAGGCCCGGCAGCGCGACGGTCTCGGGCCGGAAAAGCCCTTCAGCCTGACCCGCTTCGACGATGGCCGTTTGGCGCTCGCCGACGAGGCCACCGGCCGCCGGGTGCCGCTCGAAGCCTTCGGGCCGACCAATGCCGGGGCCTTCGCCCGGCTGATGCCCGCGCCCGCCACGGAGACCCGGTGATGGGCCTGTTCGGCAGCCGCACCGTCACCGTGCCCTGCACGGTCGAGATCGAGCAGACCCCCGAGAGCCTGCACGCGCATGTGACTCTCGATGCCGGCTTCGAGATCGAGCCCGGCGACGAGGTCCAGGTCCACGACGCGCCGATCGCGGTACCCTATGGCGAGCGCCTCAGCGTGCGCCGCACCGCCACGATCACCCGGGCCGGCCCGCTGGAGCGGGTCTGGACCAAGCTCATCGCCCATCTCGAGCTGACCGAACTCTACGAGGTCAGCTTCTCCGAAAGGAGGAAGCTGTGAACGCTCCCGTCGCGCCCCCCACCGGCCAGCCGATCCCGAAGGCGCCGGTCAACGAATCGACCAAGGCGGCCCAGGAGACGACCTTCCTGTCGCCCCGGTTCTACACGACCGATTTCGTCGAGCTCGACCGCACCAATGTCGAGCCGGTGCGGCGCGATTGGGACGCGCTCATCGCCGAATTGCGCGCCGATCCGAACAAGCGCCACTTCACCCGCAACGCGGAGTTCGACTGCGACCTGTCGCAGATGGAGCCCGAGCTGCGGAAGGAGTTTTTGGACTTCTTGGTGTCGTCGATCACCGCCGAGTTCTCGGGCTGCGTGCTCTACGCCGAGATGCGCAAGCGCGCGAAGAACAAGGACATCAAGGAGCTGTTCGGCTTCATGAGCCGGGACGAGGCCCGCCACGCCGGCTTCATCAACGACACGCTCAAGGATTTCGGCATCGGGGTGGATCTGGGCTTCCTCACCAAGTCCAAAAAATACACGTTCTTCCGGCCGAAGTTCATCTTCTACGCGACCTATCTGTCGGAGAAGATCGGCTACGCCCGCTACATCACGATCTTCCGCGAGCTGGAGCGGCACCCGGAGCGGCGCATCCACCCGATCTTCAAGTGGTTCGAGCTGTGGTGCAACGACGAGTTCCGCCACGGCGAGGCCTTCGCGCTCTTGATGCGCGCCAACCCGAAGCTGACCAGCGGCATCAACCGCTACTGGATCCGGTTCTTCCTGCTTGCGGTCTTCGCCACGATGTATGTGCGCGACCATCACCGGCCGGCCTTCCACAAGGCGCTGGGCGTCGATCCGAGCGACTACGACTTCAAGGTGTTCCGGATCACCTCGGAGATCTCCCGCCAGACCTTCCCGCTGGAACTCGACCTCGACAATCCGAAGTTCAAGGCGGGCCTCGACCGGCTGCTCGCCTGCTCCCGGGCGATCGCCGACGCGAAGGCCCGGGGCGGGCTCGTCGGCAAGGTGCAGCACGGCGTGCAGGTGCTGCGCGCGGCCGCGACCTTCGTCCGGCTGTATCTCTTGCCCGTCAAGGCCAACGCCCTGCCGGCCGATATCCGCCTCCAGCCGGTCTGGTAGGATGGGGACCTACGCCGCCCCGGTGCTCTACGCGGTGCTGCTCTGGTGGTTCTCCACCGGGCTGATCCTGCTGCTCGACCACGCCCCGCGGCGGACGCATCCGTGGAGCATGGCCGGGGCGACGCTGCTGCTCGCCGCAGCCCTGGTGGCGATCCGGTCCAGCGCCGCCGACACGAGCGCGACGGGCGCCTACACGGCCTTCACGGCGGCCCTGGCGATCTGGGGCTGGCAGGAGATGAGCTACTATATGGGCTTCCTGTCGGGCCCGCGGCCGGTCGCCTGCGCGCCGGGCGTGCGGGGGTTCGACCGGTTCCTGGCGGCGCTCGCCACCAGCCTGTGGCACGAATTCGCCATCGTGATCGGCGGCCTGGCGATCCTGGCTCTGGTCTGGGGCAGCCCCAACCGCTTCGCCCTCTGGACCTACGGCACGCTCGTGGTGATGAACCTCTCGGCGCGGCTCAACCTGTTCCTCGGCGTGCGCAACCTCCACGCCGAGTTCCTGCCGGAGCATCTCGGCTACCTCGCCTGCTACCTCTCGCGAAAACCGATGAACCTGCTGTTCCCGGTCTCGGTGAGCCTCGGGACCATCGCGGCGGCGCTCCTCGGCCGCGCGGCGCTCGGCGCCGACCTACTTGAGCACGAGCTCATCGGCTTCACCGTGCTGGCGACGCTGACCGCGCTCGCCACACTGGAGCACTGGTTCCTGATGCTGCCGCTGCCTTCCGCGGAGCTGTGGCGCTGGAGCCTGCCGTCGCGGGCGTCGGAGGAGACGGTCCGTCCGCGGGACCGGGTGTAGGCCCGCGCATCATCCCGAACGGTAGCCTCCGGCTTTCGGAACAGGATGATGCGGACACAAGAACAGGGAGCGTCGTTCCGGTCGACGGAATGACGCCCTCGGAGATCATGGCCGGGCGTCGCACGTCCACCAATCTGGAACTGGTCTTGTGCGAAATCCGGTGCCACAGGCGGGATCAACCCGCACCGGGGATTCGGGGAGAGGCGACATGAACTACGATAAGTTCTTCGGGGCTGAGATCGCCGGTCTCCACCGCGAGGGCCGCTACCGGGTCTTCACCGATCTCGAGCGCCACGCCGGCAACTTCCCGCACGCCACCCACCATCACACCGGCGGCACCCGGCCCGTGACGGTCTGGTGCTCCAACGATTATCTCGGGATGGGCCAGCACCCCTCCGTCACCGGGGCGATGCACGAGGCGATCGACCGCTGCGGCGCCGGCGCCGGCGGCACCCGCAACATCTCGGGCACCAACCATTACCACGTGCTCCTCGAGCAGGAACTCGCCGACCTCCACGGCAAGGAGGCGGCCCTGCTGTTCACCTCCGGCTACGTGTCGAACTGGGCGGCTCTGGGCACCCTGGCGTCGCGCCTGCCGAACTGCGCGGTGTTCTCCGATTCCGAGAACCACGCCTCGATGATCGAGGGCATCCGGTTCTCCCGCGCGGAGCGCCACATCTTCCGCCATAACGACCCGGAGGATCTGAACCGCAAGCTCGCCCTGGTCGATCCCGCCCGGCCGAAGCTGGTGGCCTTCGAGTCGGTCTACTCGATGGACGGCGACATCGCCCCGATCGCGGAGATCTGCGACGTGGCCGAGGCCCACGGGGCGCTCACCTATCTCGACGAGGTCCACGCGGTCGGCCTCTACGGCGCGCGCGGCGGCGGCATCTCGGAGCGGGACGGCGTCGCCCACCGGCTCGACGTGATCGAGGGCACGCTCGGCAAGGCGTTCGCCGTGCACGGCGGCTACATCACGGCCTCCGAAAAGCTGTGCGACTTCGTGCGCAGCTTCGCCTCGGGCTTCATCTTCACCACCTCGCTGCCCCCGGCGGTGGCGGCGGGCGCGGCGGCGTCGATCCGGCACCTGAAGGCGAGCGGCGTCGAGCGCGCCCGGCATCAGGAGCGGGTGGCGAAGGTCCGGCAGGCCCTGGAGGCCGCCGACATCCCGACCATGCCCAACGACAGCCACATCGTGCCGGTGATGGTCTGCGACCCCGTGCTGTGCAAGGGGATCTCCGACACCCTGCTCGACGAGTTCGGCATCTACGTGCAGCCGATCAACTACCCGACGGTGGCCCGCGGCACCGAGCGCCTGCGGATCACCCCGTCGCCGCTCCACACGGATGCCGACATCGCCCGGCTGGTCGCGGCGCTCACCACGATCTGGGGGCGGATCGGGCTGCGCCAGAAGGCGGCGGAGTAGGACGCTCTTCCCTCCCCCTTGCGGGAAGGGGTAGGGGTGGGGGTGGTGCAGGAGGCACCGCTCCGCTCAATCCTGGATCACCCCCACCTCCGGCTCCTCCCCGCAAGGGTGAGGAGAGGGGGCAGAGTGCGAGTTCTGCGTGCCCACCTTCCCCTTCTCGGCCATCGTCGGCCAGGACGAGATGCGCCAGGCGCTGCTGATCGCGGCGGTGGATCCGTCCATCGGCGGCGTGCTGGTCTTCGGCGACCGCGGCACCGGCAAGTCCACGGCGATCCGGGCGCTCGCCGCCCTGCTGCCGCCGATGCGGGCGGTCATCGGATGCCCGTACAATTGCGATCCCGACAGCCCGGCGGAATCCTGCCCGCACTGCGCGGAAGGAGGCCCGCGCAAAAGTCACAAAAAGCCGGTGCCGGTGGTGGACCTGCCCCTCGGCGCCACCGAGGACCGGGTGGTCGGCACCCTCGATCTGGAGCGGGCGCTCGGCGCCGGCGTGAAGGCGTTCGAGCCGGGGCTGCTCGCCCGCGCCAACCGCGGGTTCCTGTATATCGACGAGGTGAACCTGCTGGAGGACCACCTCGTGGACCTGCTGCTCGACGTGGCGGCCTCCGGCATCAACACCGTCGAGCGCGAGGGGCTGTCCCTGCGTCACCCGGCGCGGTTCGTGCTGGTCGGGTCCGGCAACCCGGAGGAGGGCGAGTTGCGCCCGCAGCTCCTCGACCGGTTCGGGCTCGCCTGCGAGGTCGTGACCCCGAAGGACATCCCGACCCGCGTCGCGGTGGTGCGCGCCCGCGACGCCTACGAGCGCGACCCGGCGGGGTTCTGCGCCGCGCGCGCCGGCGAGGAGCGAAAAATCCAGAAAAAAATCCTGCTGGCGCGGGAGCGGCTGCCGACGGTGGCGGTTCCGGATGCCGCCCTGGAGCGCGCGGCACGGCTCTGCGTGGCGCTCGGCACCGACGGATTGCGCGGCGAGCTGACCCTGATGCGCACCGCCCGGGCGCTCGCGGCCCTCGACGGCGCCGGGGACGTCACCGACGATCACCTCCGCCGCATCGCCCCGGCCGCCCTGCGCCACCGCCTGCGCCGCAACCCGCTCGACGAATCCGGCTCCACCGTCCGGGTGGAGCGGGCGCTGGCGGAGGTTTTTTTGTGACGGGCGCGCCGCGCATCTTTGAAACGCGCGTGAATCTAGCGCGCGGCTTGAGCCGAGTCGTTTCAGGACGGAGCGCGGGTCCCCTATCCCGTGCGGGAGAGGGACAGGGTGAGGGATCAGGTCTATCCGAGCGAAGCGCACCCTTCCGGCGCGTGCGTGGCGCGCTCAATTCTGAACTTTCTCATCCCTCACCCCAACCCTCTCCCGCTCGGGAGAGGGGGCCTGTGGCGCTCCGTCGCCTGCGTTGCGGTCCGATAAACACGTGTCACCTTCGTAGCCGGCTCGGGATAGGGCGCCCGCTACGCCCTGCTCAAGCCAATGCGTGACCATCGTAACGCTGCAGAGGGGGGAGAGAAGGCGCACAATCCCTGGGCCGACGCTCACCGTGCCGCGTGCCTGATCGCCGCCGACCCGGCCGCCTTCGGCGGCGCGATCCTGCGCGCGGCCCCAGGCCCGGTCCGCGAGCGCTGGCTCGAAACCTTGCGCGCCGCGCTCCCCGCCGAAACCCCCTGGCGCCGCCTGCCGCCCGGCATCGGCGACGACGCCCTGCTCGGCGGGCTCGACCTCGCCGCGACCCTGGCGGCGGGCCGCCCCGTCGCCCGGGCCGGCCTGCTGGCGGAGGCCGATGGCGGGATCGTCGTGGTACCGATGGCCGAGCGCCTGCCGACCGGCACGGCGTCGCGCCTCGCGGCCGCCCTCGACACCGGGGCTGCCTCGGACCGGCCGGCCCGGTTCGGCCTGATCCTGCTCGACGAGGGCGCGGGGGACGAGACCGTCGCCGAGCCCCTGGCCGACCGTCTCGCCTTCCGGATCGACCTGAGCGGGATCGGGCTCGCGGCCCTCCAGGCCGATCCCCCGGATCCGGAGCCCGGCCCCGAGGCCCCCGATCCGGTCGGCGATCTCTGCGCCCTGGCCGAGGCCTTCGGCGTCGCGTCGCTGCGCGGCCCGATCCTGGCGGCGCGCGTGGCGCGCAGGCTCGCGGGGGACAGGCCGATCGGCCGGCCGGATATCGTCACGGCCGCGCGCCTCGTCCTGGCGCCCCGCGCCACGCGCCTGCCCGCCCCGGAGGAGCCGGCCCCGGAGCAGCCGGCCCCGGAGAATCAAGCGCCGCCGGAGGAGCCGCGCGCGGAGCCCCCGCCGGACGATGCGGTCGAGCCCGCCGCCGAGGGCGCGCCGGACGATGTCGTGCTGGAGGCGGTGCGTGCCGCCATCCCGCCGAACCTGCTCGATCAGCTTCTGGCGGGTCGACACCCGCTCGCGGCCGCGAAAGCAGGCCGGGTCGGTCAGGCGGCGGCGTCCCGGACCGGCCGGCCGGTCGGCAGCCGGCGGGGCGATCCGCGGCGGGGACGCCTCGATCTGCTCGGCACCCTGCGGGCGGCGGCGCCCTGGCAAGCCGTCCGCCAGGCCGAGGGCGCGGCGCGGGGGGAGACGCGCCGCATCGTGGTCCGGCGCGACGACCTGCGGATCCGGATCCTGCGGCAGCGGACCGAGACCACCACGGTGTTCTGCGTCGATGCCTCGGGCTCGGCCGCCCTGGAGCGGCTGGCCGAGGCCAAGGGCGCGGTCGAGCTGCTGCTGGCCGAAGCCTATGTCCGGCGCGATCGGGTGGCGCTGGTGGCGTTCCGCGGCACCGGCGCGGAGTTGGTCCTGCCGCCGACCCGCTCGCTCACCCGGGCCAAGCGCAGTCTGTCGGGATTGCCGGGCGGGGGCGGAACGCCGCTGGCCGCCGGCATCGACGCGGCGGTGGCGGTGGCTCTGGGCGTGCGCCGGGGCGGCAGCCGGCCGGCGATCGTGCTGCTGACCGACGGGCGCGCCAATGTCGCGCGCTCGGGGGAGGGCGGTCGTGCCCGGGCCGGCGCGGAGGCGCTGCAGGCGGCCCGGGCCTTGCGGGCCGCCAATCTACCGGCCCTCGTGGTCGATACCGGGAGCCGGGGCGAGGAGAGCCGGGCGGTCGCGTACGCGATGGGCGCCCGCTATCTGAAATTGCCGCGCGCCGAGGCCGGACAGCTCAGCGCGGCGGTGCGGGCGGCGCTCTGAGCGCCGTGTGGCTCAGAGGTGGCCGGCGCCGCCGATATCGGCCACGCGCTGGTGGTGGGCGAGCCACGCGTTCAGCATGTCGCGGACGATGGCGCGGAGGTTCCAGCCGCCGGAGGCCGGGGCCGCGATGTTCTGGGTCGAGGAGGTGAAGAGGATCATGGCCTGCTCCGCAGTCGGGGGATGTCTGTTGTTCTTGTATGACCGGATTATGCGCGTCCTACCGCAGCGCAACAAACGCGTTCCGGTCAGCGGCGGCATGCGGCGACCGCATGGAATTTCAATGGTTTACGAAATACTTCCGCGGCTGCACGATAGCGCACGCAGTCGACGGGCAGTGTGGTTTGGTGCGGTGCGGGAGACGTGAGCGTGCTGAATCCCTTCGATGCGGATCGTCCGGACTGGGAGGTCGAGGGCCGGGACTGGCCGCACCGGGCGGCCAGCCGCTTCGTCGAGGCGGCCGGCCTGCGCTGGCACGTCCAGGCGTTCGGCCGGCCCGAGGCACCGACCCTGCTGCTGCTGCACGGGACCGGGGCGGCCACCCATTCCTGGCGCGGTCTGGCGCCCCTGCTCGCCGAGGATTTTTACGTGATCGCCCCGGACCTGCCGGGCCACGGCTTCACGGATCCGCTGCCGGATGCCGACCTGTCGCTGCCCGGGATGGCGCGGGCGGTGACGGGGCTGGTGGAGGCGCTCGGCCGGCCGCCGGTGATCGCGGCCGGCCATTCCGCTGGCGCGGCCGTGCTGGCGCGGATGTGCCTCGATGGCGCCATCGCGCCCCGGCTGCTTGCGGCCTTCAACGGCGCCCTGGCGCCGCTGCCGGGGGCGGCGAGCCTGCTGTTCCCCAGCATGGCGCGGCTGCTGTTCCTGAACCCGTTCACCCCAAAAATCTTCGCCTGGACGGCGGACCGGTCGGCCGCCAAGCGGCTGATCGAGGGGACCGGCTCGCGCCTCGATCCGCAGGGGGTCGAGCTCTACCGGCGGCTGTTCGCCCGGTCCGGCCATGTCCGCGGGGCGCTGGGCATGATGGCGAACTGGGACCTCGACAGCCTGCACCGGGCCCTGCCGGACCTGAAGACCCGCACCCTGCTGATCGTCGGCGGCGACGACCGGGCGATCCGGCCCGACACCGCCTTCGGGGTACGCGACCGCCTGCCCGACGCCCGGGTGGCGCTGATCCGCGGCCTCGGCCACCTCGCCCACGAGGAGGCGCCGGAGCGCGTGGCGGAGGTTTTTCGCGCGGAGGCGCGGACGCTCGGGATCGTGTGATTTGTGCGCAGGCGCCCTCTGAACCTCCGGGAGTGTTGCAGCCGGCGGATGCCTTTGCTGCCGATTTTCTGTATAATTCAGATAAATCAGGACGCTCAGACCATGGCCGACCGCTCCGTCACCACCGCCGAGTTCATCCGCCATTTCGGGCGCTACCATGACGAGGCCCGTCAAGCGCCCCTGACCCTGACCAAGCATGGCCGGCCTTCCCTGGTCGTGCTGTCGGCCGACACGTATCGACGCCTCACGGCACAGGGCGATCCGCGTCGGGCCTATGCCGCCGGAGAAACCCCGCCCGATCTCGCGGCTCTGATCGTCGCCGAGCTGGATCGCCAAGCGGCCGAGCACCCGCAGGACTGAAGGTGGCCTGCCCCTTTCCGTCCGGGTCGGTCATCACCTACCCCTACCTATGGCGGTGGCAGCACGCGGCCGGCCGCGACAATGCCGAGAAGGACCGTCCCGTCTGCCTCGCCATTGCCGTGTCCGATCCGGCTCAGGACCTCACACACTTGGTCCTCCTCGCCATCTCGGGAACTCCGCCGACCTCGGAGCAGACCGCGCTCGAAATCCCGATGCTCGAATTGCGCCGGGCCGGCCTCTCCACGCTGAAGCGTGGGTGGATCACGGTCAGCGAGTACAACTACGACGTGGCGGAGCGGTCGTTTCACGTCGATCCCAATCGAGCGCCGCGCGGTGCATTCGGGCCCGGCTTCATGAACCGCATCCGGGCCGCAATCCGGCCGCTCTTCCTGGCGGCAGAGGGCCGGATCGACCGCACGCTCTGAGGCGCACGCATCGCGGCCCCCGAAGGAGTACTTTGGGCAGACACGCGGGACTGGCGCCGGCCTTGCCTGAGCCGTAGAGCCTGGCGCGGCCCATAGCCCGCCGGATACGAAGTGAGGAGCCCCCGGAACGATGGCGAGACCCGTGATCGGCGTCATCGGCAATGCGCGTCTGATCGACAACCGGTTCCCGGCGCAGATCGTCGGCGAGAACAACATGCGCGCCCTGGCCAACGTGGCGGGCGCCCTGCCGCTGATGTTCGCCGCCGCCCCGGCGATGACCGATCTCGGCGACCTCCTCGACACGGTGGACGGCATCCTGCTCACGGGGGGCCGGGCCAACGTCCACCCGACCCGGTTCGGGGCCGAGCCCTGCGCGGCGCACGAGCCCTACGACGAGGCCCGCGATGCCGTGGCGCTGCCGCTGATCGAGGCCTGCGTGGCCCGCGGCGTGCCGGTGTTCGGCATCTGCCGCGGCTTCCAGGAGATGAACGTCGCCTTCGGCGGCAGCCTGCACCCCGAGATCCGCAATCTCCCCGGCCGCCTCAACCACCGGATGCCGCGCCTGGAGAATGGCGAGATCCATCCGGACCTGGAGGTGGTCTTCGCCGACCGCCACGAGGTCAGTCTGACGCCCGGCGGCGCGTTCGCGCGATTGTTGGAGCGCGAGACGATCCGGGTGAACTCCCTGCACGGACAGGGCATCCTCGAGCCCGGTGCGCGCGTGGTGATCGAAGGCGTGGCCGAAGACAGGACGATCGAGGCGATCCGGATCCGCGACGCGGCAGGCTTCGCCCTCGGGGTGCAGTGGCACGCCGAGCACGACCCCGCCACCAATCCGATCAACCGGGCGCTGTTCGAGGCCTTCGGGGATGCAGCGGCGGAGCGCCGCGCGATGCGGATTTCGGGCCGCGGCTGAAGGCTCGCATTCCGGTACAGCGCACCAGTGGGACGGACCGGCCGCGCACCACGGCGAAGCACCACCCGGAACAACATATGTTGGCTGCCGGCTTAACATAGGTGCGCTCGATTTCATCGAGCCGGCGAAAATCTTTCCGGCTGGCGATCAATGCTTGCGGCAACGTCGTCCGATTCATCCTAATCTGTGGACGACCTGTCGCAGGTCGGAACACGTCCCGAACGATCGGGTTGCCCGAGTCCCGCACTTAAGCTGCCTCCGCGTGAGGCGGGCGTGCGCACAACATGGGCACGGACCGCATGCAGTTTCCCCGCGACGACCGCGAGCACCCCCGTGCTGAGGCCTTTCGCGATTTCATTCGCAACCCGCCCTTTCCCTGCGTCGGCGCCAAGTCGGCGCTGTCGCGCGGCCGGATGACGATCGTGGTTGCCCGGGATATCGCCTCGGGCTGGGACGACATGCGAATCTATCCCGCCTTGCTCGCCTTCGTGGCGCGCTACCGGCTGAACCCCGACCTGTTCCAGAGCTTCGCGGTGGTGTTCGAGGGCCCCGGCGATCTCTCCGAGGAGGCGTTCGAGCGGAACCTCTGGGCCCGGGCGCAATCGCTCACCGACAAGGATGCGTGGCTCGGCCAGCCGCACGATGCCCGCGTGGCGGACGATCCCGACAACCCGCATTTCTCCTTGAGCTTCGGCGGGGAGGCGTTCTTCGTGGTCGGCCTCCACCCGAATGCGAGCCGCCCGGCGCGGCGCTTCTCGTCGCCGGTTCTGGTCTTCAACCTGCACGCGCAGTTCGAGCGCCTGCGTGCGGAGGGCCGCTATGAGAAGCTGCGCGCTTCGATCCTGGAGCGCGACCAAGCGCTCGCCGGCAGTGTGAATCCGATGCTGGCGCGCCACGGCGAGGCCTCGGAGGCCCGGCAGTACAGTGGTCGCGTGGTCGGGCCGGATTGGCGCTGCCCGCTCCAGGCCCGTCCGGAGCAGAAGCCCGATGCGGCAAAGCCCGCGACGGCTTGGCATCCGCTCGCCCTGCCCCTGGACCACTCCCTGCCGGGAACCGGGGCGTGAGCCGGGCGCTTGGCGCGGGCGAGCACTTGGCGCGAAGCGGGCAGGCACTTGGCGCGAAGCGGGCAAGCACTTGGCGCGAAGCGGGCAAGCACTTGGCGCGAAGCGGGCAAGCACTTGGCGCGAAGCGGGCAAGCACTTGGCGCGAAGATGAACGGGCGGGAGATCACGGCGTGAGCGGAGCCAGCATGGATCAGGCGGCGGTGCAGCGGATCGCGCCGCGCTCGGGCGTCGCCTTCGCCCTGGACCGGGGCCAGCGCCTCACGGTGATCGACCCGGACGGCGAGCAGGTGGCCGACCTCGTGGCCTATAACCGCCACGACACGGGCGAGGTGATCTCGTCCGGGCGGACCCTCGACTATGCCAGCCGGATCTATCTCACCACCGGCGACCCGCTCTACTCGAACCGCTCGAACGTTCTGCTGCGCATCGTCGCGGACACGGTGGGGCGGCACGATTTCCTGCTGACCCCGTGCTCGGCCGACACCTTCCGGATCATCTACGGCGACACCGACCCGCATCGGGGCTGCTTCGGCAACCTCGCGGCGGCGCTCGCGCCCTACGGCATCGCGCCGGACGCGATCCCGGTGGCGTTCAACTGCTTCATGAACGTGCCGATCGACGGCGCGACAGGAGTGCTGACCGTAGCGCCGCCGCTCAGCCGGGCCGGGGACCGGATCGTGTTCGTGGCCGAGACCGACCTGATCATCGGACTGACCGCCTGCTCGGCCCTGCAATCGAACAACGGCAGCTTCAAGCCGATCGATTACCGGGTGGAGGACTGAACGCCGTACTGCACGACACAGGACATGGCGCGCGGCACGAGCGGACGATAAGCACACGATGCCTACAATGCGGGTATTTGATCTGGATTAGAAATCTGGATGACCGGGAGTACGTCGCGAGCAACCTGATCGATCGATCGTCGCGCCGATTCACGCTCCGGAGCCGCAGCGATCCAGCGCGAATGTTTGCCATTTACTAACCTGAATAACCGATTCTGGCCCGGCTCAGCGCATCGGCAGCCCTGGTCCGATTCGATGCGGGCGTTCCGACGGCCATCGCCGTCCTCGTTTCGGTGCCCGGATGATCTCCACGCAGACAGACCCAAATTCCGCCGGCCGCATCGCGCCCTGGCAGCGCCTCGCGAACCTCAAGCTGCGCCACAAGCTCGCGGCGGTGATGGCCCTGGTCGTCGTGGCCATGGGCGCCCTGAGCACCCTCAGCGTCCTCGACATCCGGTCCTCGGCGCTGGAGGACCGTGAGCTGATGACGCGCCGTCTCTCCGAGGTGGCCCAGAGCCTCGTCGTCCACTACGAGGCGCTGGCGAAATCCGGCCAGATGCCCACCGAGGCGGCCCGGCAGGCCGCGCTGGCGGCGATCAGCGCCCTGCGCTTCGGCAAGGAGGATTACTTCTTCGTCCTCGCCTCCGACGGGAAACTGATCGCCAACGCCTTCAACGCCAAGAACGTCGGCAAGCAGGTCCTGGATCAGACCGACATCCCCGGCGGCAAGCGCTACTTCGCCGAGATGGTCGAGACCGCCACGCGCGACGGCTCGGGCATCGTGAATTACATGAAGCCGCGCCCTGGCGGGGCCGAGCCGGTCGAGAAGATCGCGAGCGTGCAGATGTTCAAGCCCTGGGGCTGGATCATCGCCACCGGCCTCTATCGCGACGACGTCTACGCGGACGTGCGCAGCCGTGCGACCACGATCGCGCTCTGGTCCGTCGGCCTCGCCCTGCCGGTCGTGGTGCTGCTTCTGCTCATCGGCAACAGCCTGTCGCGCCCGATCCTGCGCCTGACCGCCGCGATGCGCGGCCTCGCCGACGGCGATCTCGCCGTGCCGGTCGCGGACCAGCAGCGCGGCGACGAGGTGGGCGCGATGGCCCGCGCCGTACAGGTGTTCAAGGACGCGCTAATCGCCAAGCGCGCGGCCGACGCCGCCGCCGTGACCGAGAACGAGGCCAAGATGCGCCGCGCCCAGGTGCTGGACGCCGTCACCGCCCGGTTCGACGCCCAGGTGAGCGCGCTCACGCAGGGCCTGGGCTCCGCCGCGGTGGAGATGGAGGCCACCGCCCGGGAGATGACGCGCACCGCCGCCCGCACCACCGAGCAGTCGGTGCGCGTGAGCGCGGCCTCCGAGCAGACGTCGAGCAACGTCCAGACGGTGGCGGCCGCCAGCGAGGAGATGTCAGCCTCGATCCAGGAGATCGCGGCCCGGGTCGCCCAATCCTCGCTGATGGCCGACCGGGCCAGCACCGACGTCGCCCGGACCAACGAACTCATGCAGGTCCTGGCCCAGGGGACCGAGCAGATCAGCGAGGTGATGGGTCTGATCGCGGGAATCGCCGGCCAGACCAACCTGCTCGCCCTCAACGCGACCATCGAGGCGGCCCGGGCCGGCGAGGCCGGCAAGGGCTTTGCCGTGGTGGCGGGCGAGGTGAAGGCGCTGGCCAGCCAGACCGCCAAGGCGACCGAGACGATCGCCAGCCAGATCGCCGCGATCCAGGGCGAGACGCGGCACGCGGTCGACTCCATGCGGGCGATCGGCGGCACGATCGACGCGATGCGCACGGTCGCGCTGAGCGTGGCCGCCGGCATGGAGCAGCAGGGTGCGGCGACCAGCGAGATCGTCCGGAACGTTGCGCAGGCCGCTCAGGGTACCCAGGCGGTGAGCGAAGACATCGCCGACGTGCACAAGGCCGCCGGCGAGACCGGGGCTGCCTCCGGGCAGGTGCTGAGCGCCGCGCAGGAATTGGCGCGCTACTCGGAGCGCCTCGGGCAGGAGGTCTCGACTTTCCTGGCCGCCGTCAGGGCCGCCTGAGCGGCCTCAACCCAGGAGTGGTGGACAGCGCGAGCCGGACCGGAGACGCTTCGAATCAGCCTAGTCCGGGACGGGGCGGATAGGCCCCGTCCCCTGAGAGATCGATCGATGCGCTTCGCCCATGTGGCCTTGTGGACGCGGGACCTCGACGCGGCCGCCGCGTTCTGGCGGGACACTTTCGGGGCGGAGGTCGGCGCGGCGTATCACAGCCGGCGTCGCCCGGGATTCGTGTCGCGGTTCGTGACGCTGCCCGGACCGGGCGCCCATATCGAACTGATGACCGGCCCCTGGGTCGAGGACGAGTCGGCACCGGAGCGCATCGGCTGGGCGCACGTGGCTGTCTCGCTGGGCTGCATCGCGGCGGTGGACGCATTGGCCGCGCGCTGCGCGGCGGGGGGATGCCTCGTCTCGCCGCCCCGGCGGACCGGCGACGGCTTCTACGAGGCGGTCGTCGCCATGCCGGACGGGACGCCGGTGGAGATCACGATCTGAGCCAAGCCTGAGCCCGAACCGGCTGCGCGCCCCTCACACGATCCCGTCGATCGCCACACGCAGGTTCTCCGGCCCGCGCAAGGCAGCGCCCTGCCGGTAAGGCGGCGGATCCGCGATCAGGCGCGGCGCCTTCAAGCGGCGGGCAAGCGCGGTGAGCGCCGCCTCGGCCTCGAACCGGGCGAGCGGCGCGCCGACGCAGTAATGCAGGCTGCCGCCGAAGCCGAGATGGCGGGTGCCGGCCCGGTCCGGATCGAACCCGTCCGGGTCCGGGAACACGGATTCGTCGCGGTTGCCGGCGGCGAGCAGCAGCACGAGATCGGCGCCCTCGGGGATCGTCACCCCCGCGATGTCGATGGCCGCGAGCGTCCGGCGGGTCCGGAACTGCACAGGCGGCTCGTAGCGCAGCAATTCCTCGATTAGCCGCGGCGCCCGCATCGGGTCCTGGCGCAGCCGCTCCAGCTCGTCGGGATGGCGCAGCAGGGTGAGCAGACCGTTGGTGATCAGGTTCACGGTGGTCTCGTGGCCGGCCACCAGCATCAGGATCGAGGTGGCGATCAGGTCGTAATCGCCCATCTTCACCCCCGCCGGGGTGGCGTGGTTGGCGAGCCCCGAGAGCATGTCGTCCTGCGGGTGCTTGCGCTTCTCCTTGATCAGGTCGCCCATGTAGCCGCCGATCGCGTCGAAGGTCCGGCTGTTCTTGGCGCGGATCTCGGGATTGAACAGGCTGTCGGGCTCCAGCGCGGTGGCGAGCTGCGTCGCCCAGCCGTGGAACTTCGGCTCGTCCTCCCGGGGCACGCCGAACAACTCGCAGATCACCGTCACGGGGAGCGGGTAGGCGAGGTCGTCGACCGCGTCGATCTCCCGGGCGTCGCGCTTCCCGTCGAGCAGGTCGGCCACCAGCTTGTCCGAACGGGCGCGCATCGCCTGCACACGCTCCTGGCTGAACTGATGCATCACGGCCGAGCGCAGGGCGTCGTGGTCGGGCGGGTCGCGGAAGATGAAGACCCGGTGCCGGTCCATCATCCAGTCCTTGAGTGGCTTGACGATCAGATCGGTGAGCGGGTTGCCGGTGCGCGGCCGGTCGGCCGGGGGGAGAGTCTCGGAACTGACCCGCGGGTCCTGCAGCAGACGCGCGATCGTGCCGTGGGTCGAGGCCACCCAGGTGCCCGCCTCGGTGCCGTCGTCCTGGCGCGAGACCGGGTTCTGCCGCAGCTTGGCATAGATCGGATAGGGATTCGGCCGGTTGGCGAAGTCCTTGACCTGATCGAGGAGGCTGGAATCGGGCATGGGGTTGACCTCAGGAAAAGCCCGGCTCGAAGATCTCGACACCCTTCGGCCGGTCGGTCGCGGCCCCCTCCGGCGGGAAGGGCGCACCGGTGGCGACCAGCTCGGCATGGGCGGGCAGCCACCGGGCGGAATCCACCGAGACCGCCGCGACGCAGCGCCCCGCCCGGCCATAGAGGGCGATGAAGCGGCCGGACGCCGGATTGCCCTGCGTGATCGCCACCGCGTCGGCGCCCTCGGTCAGTCCGGCGGACTTCACCACCAGATTGCCTTGCGTCGACCAGAAGGTCGGGAGCGCGCCATAGGCCGCATCGGGCGGCGCGCCGGCGAGCAGGCGCCCGGCATGGACGGCCTGCGCCACCGCGTGGCTCCAGTGCTCCAGGGCGACGCGGCGCCCATCGTAGAGCGGGTGCGGGAAGCGGGCCACGTCACCGGCGGCCGCGATCCGCGGGTCGGCGTGGCCCTCCGCGTCGAGGACGTAGCCGGCGCCATCGCAATCGACCCCACCCGGATCCGCCGACAGGCCGGCCCCGTCGAGCCACTCGGTGTTGCGCACGGCACCCAGCGCGATGACCGCGACGTCGGCCTCGATGCGGCTGCCGTCGGTGCAATGCGCGCGGACCAGCCGGCCGCCTTCGCCCTCCAGCCACTCGACCTCGATGCCGCAGCGCAGATCGACCCCGTGGCCCGCGTGGATCGCCCCGATGAACGCGCCGATCGCGCTGCCGAGGACCCGGGCGAGCGGGGTCGGCCCCGGCTCCACCAGGGTCACGGGCAGGCCGAGGCTCCGGCACAGGCTCGCGACCTCGCAGCCGATGAAGCCTCCGCCGATCACCAGGACGCGCCGGGGGCCGGCCTCCAGCGCCTGCCGCAGGGCGGCGGCGTCGTCCCGCCCGCGCAGGGTGAAGACGCCGGACAGGCGCCCCTCATGTGGGTTCGGCCAGGGGCGGGCGCGGGTGCCGGTGGCGATCAGCAGGCGATCGTACGGGAGGGTGCGTCCGTCAGCCAGCCGCACCAGACCGGCCCGTCGGTCGAGGCCGGCGGCCGGGGTACCGAGCTGCCAGTCCACGTCGGCCTCGAGGCCGTGCGGCAAGGTGGTGGCATGCGCGGCGATCGCGCCGGCCAGGACGTGCTTGGACAGGGGCGGACGGTCGTAGGGGAGGTGGGGTTCGCCACCGACGATCGTCAGCGGACCGGAAAAACCCGCCTCCCGCAGGGCCTCGGCGCCGCGCAGGCCCGCGAGGCCGGCGCCGACCACGACCGCACGCTCGGGAGCCGCCATCAGGCGCCCCGCCCCGAATCCTCAACGCGGATCGCCTGGACCGGGCAGGCGACGCGGGCCCGTTCGATATCGTCCCGATGCTGCGCGGCGGGCGCCGGATCGTAGAACAAGGCCTCGTGCCCCTCGATGCGGAAATGCTGCGGCGCCGCATAGCAGCACTGGGCATAGGCTTGGCACAGGTTGAGATCGACACTCACCCTCAGACCGGGCGGGGATCCGGGTGACGCATCGGCGGGGGTGGACATGGCTGGGCAACCGCGCGGGACGCCCCGGGTTCCGCACTGCGGGATCGGTGCGTCAGAGGTGTCGATCTGTCCGCGTCGGTCCCCGTCGAATCGGTACGCAGGAATTCCCTTGCCGCGCGGTTCGGACTAGTATCCGACCGCCGCGCGGGCCTGCCCGATGCGCCGAATCCAGGAGGGCACCATGCCGCACGGTGCACGCACGAGCCTCGCCGCCCTCATCCTGCTGATCGGCGTCGGCGGCGCCACCGCCGAGCCCGCCGCGGGCACGACCTGGACCGACCCGCCGACCCACAAGCCCGCCGCCGAGGCGCCGGCCTCGGACCGGAAGGCGCCCGCGCCGGCCGCGGCGCCCACAGCATCGACACCCGCCGCCGTCGCCGCGGAGGCCCGGCCCGCCCCCGCGAAGCGCAAGATGGCCGCGCGCCATGCGCCGGCCCGGACCACGGCCGCGCGAAGCGCGCCAGCCCGGATTGCGGCGCGACGCGCTTCGCCCGAGCGTCTCGAGGCCTCGGTCCGCAGGGCGCGCACCGCCGCGGCACCGCCCCGGGCGATCGTCGGCCCACGGGTCGTCGCCCTGGTGCCGCCGCCGCCGGAGGGCTATGCCCGCTACCGGCCCTACGGGTATGGCCCGGGCTACGGCCCCGGCTATGCCGACGAGCGCCTCGACCGCCTGCACAGCGCGGCAGCCGCCGGCTACCTCGTGGTGCGTCGGCGGACGGTGCAGTTCCCCGACGGCCGGACGCTGCGCGTCTACCGTCCGGACGACGGCGAGCCGTTCTGATCGGGCGGCGGCGCGAACACCGTCCGCAGCGCGGCGCGTAAAATCTTCCCCGCGGGGTTGCGGGGCAGGAGCCCGTCCCAGACCACGATCCGAACCGGCACCTTGAAGGCCGCCAGCCGTTCCGCTGCGAAGGCGCGGATCGCCTCCGGGCTGGTCTCGGCGCCTTCTTCCAGCGCCACGATGGCGCCGGGCTCCTCGCCCAGTGTCGGATGCGGTACGGGCAGCACGACGGCGTCGATCACGTCCGGATGCTCGTAGAGGACGTTCTCGACCTCGCAGCAATAGATGTTCTCGCCGCCGCGGATCAGCATGTCCTTGATCCGATCGACGATGGTCAGAAAACCCTCGTCGTCCACCCGGGCGAGGTCGCCCGTGCGCAGCCAACCCGCCGACAGCACGTCGGCGGTCGCCTCCGGGTCGTCCCAGTAGCCGCGGACGATGTTCGGCCCCGTCACGCAGAGTTCGCCAACGTGGCCCGGCGGAAGATCCTGCCCCAGGGGATCGCGGATCCGCACCGCGCAGACCGGCAGCGGCGGCCCGCAGGAATCGGGATGCGCAAAATAATCCTCGGCCTGGTGGTGGGTGAAGGTCGCGGAGGTCTCGGTCATGCCCCAGCCGGTCCCGGGAACGACCTCCGGCAGGACATCGCCCAGAATCCGCACGAGGTCGCCGGCGGCGGGCGCGCCGCCATACGTGATGGCATCGAGGCTCGGCAGCGTCCGCCCGGCCTCCCGGGCCGCGGTGGCGAGCTGCCACGCGATGGTCGGCACGCCGCCGGCACTGGTGCAGCCCTCCCGCTCGATCAGGTCGAGGGCCGCCTGCGCGTCCCAACGGTGCATCATCACGAGTCGGTGGCCGCCGTAGAGGGCCGCCCCGAGGCTCGCATGGCAGCCGGTGACGTGGAACAGCGGGATCACCAGCAGCGCCACCCGCTGCGGCGCGGCCGGGTCGGGCTTCGGCGGGCTCTCGCCCCGGCGCAGGGCGCTGCGCGCCGCCGAGTAGGGATAGGCCATCACCGTGGTGGCGGCCGCGCGGTGGGTGCCGACTGCGCCCTTGGGCTTGCCGGTGGTGCCGGAGGTGTAGAACAGGGTCGCGTCGTCCTCCGGGTCGAGGGCGATGTCGGGCAGGGGCCGGTCGGGGAGGGCGGCCCAGTCCGCGACCGGGCCGAGGATGTCGGCGAGGGGCGTCGCCCGGGGATCCGGCTCCATCCGGGTGGTGAAGACCCGCTCCAGGGCCGGGCATTCGGGCAGGTGCGGCGCCAGCCGGGCGAAGCGCGCGCCGTCGGCGATCAGCACCCGTGCCCCCGAATGCTGCAGCCCGTAGGCGAGTTCGGGGCCGGTCCACCACGCGTTGAGCGGCGTCGCGATCGCCCCGGCAAGCAGGGCGCCGAAATAGGCGACCGGCCATTCGGGCAGGTTGCGCATCGCGATGGCGACGCGGTCACCCTTGCGCACGCCGGACGCCACCAGCGCATGGGCCAGGGTCGCAGCAGCGCGGGCGAAGCCCGTGAAGGTCACGCGCTCGTCCTGGTAGACCACGAAGGTCTTGTCCCCGTGCCCACGGGCGATCCGGAACAGGTCGCCCAGCGTCGGCGGGGCCTTCTCCCAGATCCGGGTCGGCACGCCCCGGATGTCGATCGTCGTGATCGGAAAGGGACCGCCCGGGGCGGTGAGCCGCGCCTCGGCCTCGGGGAAGGGCAGGGCCGGCCAGCCGGCGGGGATGCGGGGATCGGGGCTCATCGGGCGATGGTCACGCCACCGTCGATGACGAGGGCCTGGCCGGTGACGAACCGGCCGGCCGCGGAGGCCAGGAACACGGCGGCGCCCGCGATCTCGTCGGGCTCGCCGATCCGGCGCAGGGGCGCGGCGTCCGTGGTGGCGGCCAGCATGGCGGGATCCTCCCACAGGGCCCGGGCGAAATCGGTGCGGATCAGGCCCGGGCACAGGCAGTTCACCCGCACGTTGGCGGGCCCGTATTCCACCGCGTAGTTGCGGGCGAGCTGGAGATCGGCGGCCTTCGAGACGTTATAGCCGCCGATCACCGGCGAGCCCTTCAGCGCCCCGATCGAGGAGACGAGGATGATCGCCCCGTCCCGCCGCGCCACCATGCCGGGGGCGACCATCTGGATCAGCCAGTGGTTCGACAGGACGTTGTTCTCGAGGATCTTTCGGAACTGCGCGTCGGTGATGTCGGCGAGCGGTCCGTAATAGGGGTTGCTGGCGGCGTTGCCGACCAGCACGTCCACCGGACCCAGCCGCTTCTCGGTCTCGGCGACGAGATGTTCCAGCTCCTCCTTGACCGAGATGCTGGCGGGGATCGCCACGGCGCGACCGGCGCCGTGGGCGGCCTCGATCTCGGCGACGACCGCGTCACAAGCCTCGCGCTTGCGCGAGGAGATCACCACCCGGGCGCCGTGCTCGGCCATCCGCAGGGCGATCGCCCGCCCGATGCCCCGGGACGAGCCGGTGATGAGGGCGACTTTGCCGGTCAGGTCGAACAGCGACATGGCGTGATATTGCCCAGGTTGCGATGACACGCGCCCTCCCTCCCCCCTCTGCGGGGGAGGGTGGCCCCTGCGTCAGCAGGGGTCGGGAGAGG
>NZ_JALNUM010000097.1:0-23616 GCF_026540795.1 Methylobacterium sp. GC_Met_2 | reverse complement strand
TGCGGGCTTCAGCTCCCGTCGCGACCTTTCCGGAAAGGGTGCTCCCGTCTCCCGACCCCTGCTGACGCAGGGGCCACCCTCCCCCGCAGAGGGGGGAGGGGGCGTCGCGCTCGATCGAACACACTGCGCCACGAGGTGGCCCCATGACCCGTACCCTTCACGCAACCCCAGGTCTCGTCGATGCCACGGCCTTCGCGCCGCCGGTGATCGTCGGCACGTCGTCGGAGCAGGCGCTGGACATCCTGTTCCAGGCGCTGCTCGATGTTGCCCGCCAGCACGATCCCGATCTCGAGGCGGTCCTGCACGGCACGGCCGACATCTCGCGCTTCTCGCCGCAGATGCTGGCGCGCGCCCTTCAGGTGCAGGGCATCTGGTTCCAGCTGATCTCCATCGCCGAGCAGAACGCCGCGATGCGCCGCCGCCGGCACGTGGAGCGTACCGAAGGGCGCGCCGCGCTCAGCGGCTCCTTCGCCAAGGTGTTTGCCGACGCGCGCAAGCAGGGCGTGCCCCCGGAGAAGATCCAGGCGCTGCTCACCGACCTGCGCATCCGACCGACGCTGACCGCCCACCCGACCGAGGGCAAGCGGGTGACGGTGCTGGAAAAATTTCGCCGCATCTATCTCGTGCTGCGCGAACTCGAGATGCCGCGCTGGACCGATCGCGAGCGCAACGGGCTCATGAACGAGCTGCGCGACCAGATCGAGCTGGTCTGGATGACGGGCGAGCTGCACCTGGAGAAGGCCACGGTCGAGCGGGAGGTGGCCTGGGGGCTGCACTTCTTCGACGAGACCCTGTTCGAGATGCTGCCCGAGACGCTGGAGGCCCTGCACGAGGCGCTGGCCGAGACCTATCCGGGCACGGAGTTCAGGGTCCCGCCGTTCTTTCAGTTCGGCTCGTGGATCGGCGGCGACCGCGACGGCAATCCCTACGTCACGGCGGCGGTCACCCGGCAGACCCTGCACCGCAACGCGCTGGCCTCGCTGACCCGCTACCGCGACGGCGTGCGGGAATTGGGCCGGACCCTCTCGCTCACCGAGCGCTCGCTGCCGCTGCCCGAAGGCTTCCGCGCGGAACTCGACCGGCAGCTCGCCGAAAGCGGTCAGGCCCGGGCGATCACCCGGCGCAATCCGGGCGAGCCCTATCGACAGTATCTTTCGTGCGTCTCGCGCAAGATCGAGGCGACCATCGCGCGCAACGAGGGCGAGCACCCCTCCGGCCCCGACTACGCCAGCGCCGACGGCCTGATCGAGGATCTGCGCACCCTGGAGCGCGGCCTGACCGAGGCCAAGTGTGGGGCGCTCGCGCGCGATCTCGTGCGCCCGGTCCGCCGGATGGTGGAGATCTTCCGCTTCTCGACGGTCCGGCTCGACCTGCGCGAGAACACCACCCGGACCACCGACACGCTCCACGCCCTCTGGCGCCAGCGCAACGGCGACGGAGAGCCGCCGGCCCTCGGCTCGGCCCCATGGCGGCAATGGCTCGATACGGAACTCGCCCGGCCGCGCGATCCCGAGCGCTCATTCGAGGATCTGCCCGACGCCGCCCGGGAGACGCTGGCCACCTTCGCGTTGGTCGCCGAGATGCGCGAGGCCCTCGACCGCGAGGCCTTCGGTTCCTTCGTGCTGTCGATGACCCGCTCGGTGGAGGACGTGCTCGGCGCTTACCTGTTGGCCAAGGAGGCCAGCGTGTTCCTCGACGCGGCCGGCACCGAGATCTGCCCGCTGCCGATCGTGCCCCTGTTCGAGACCATCGACGACCTGCGCGCCGGCCCGGCGATCATGCGGGCGCTGCTCGGCACGCCGGTGGTGCGCCGCTCCACCCGCTGGCAGGGCGGGGTTCAGGAGGTAATGATCGGCTATTCCGACTCCAACAAGGACGGCGGCTTCGTCGCCGCCAACTGGGAACTCTACAAGGCGCAGAGCAAGTTGACCCGGCTCGGCCAGGAACTCGGAATCGGCATCGCGTTCTTCCACGGGCGCGGCGGCTCGGTGAGCCGTGGCGGCGTGCCGACCCACCGGGGCATCATGGCCCAGCCGCCGGGCTCGATCCGCGGCCGGTTCCGCACCACCGAGCAGGGCGAGGTCGTCTCGTTCAAATACGCCAACCGCGGCACCGCCGCCTACCAGATGGAGCTTCTGGCGGCCTCGGTGTTCGAGCACGCACTCGCCGGCGACGGCGAGCGGGCCAGCCCCGGCCATGACGACGCCCTCGAGGCGCTCGCCGGTGCCTCACGGGCTGCCTACGTGCAACTCCTCCAGACCGAGGGCTTGGTCGATTACTTCCAAGCTGCGAGCCCGCTGGATGAGATCGCCCTGCTCAACATCGGCTCTCGTCCGGCCCGCCGTTTCGGCGCACGGTCACTCTCGGACCTGCGGGCGATCCCCTGGGTGTTCGCGTGGTCGCAGAACCGGCATGTGATCACCGGATGGTACGGTGTCGGTTCGGGGCTTGCGAGCCTCATCGACGTGCGCGGCCCGGAGGGCGAGGCGACCCTGAAGCGGCTGTTCCAGGAGTCCCGCATCCTCCGCCTCGTCCTCGACGAGGTCGAGAAGACGCTGATGATGGTCGATCTCGACATCGCCCGGGCCTATGCGGGCCTTGTCCCGGATGCGGGAATCCGCGATCGGATTTTCGGGATGATCGAGGCCGAGTACGCGCTGACCCGCGCGATGGTGCTGCGGGTGAGCGGCGGCGCGGAGCTGGCCGAACGCTTCCCGCTGTTCCGCGACCGCCTGAAGGGCCGTCTGCCCACGATCAATCAAGTGAGCAGCGAGCAGGTGGAGTTGCTCGCCCGCTACCGCGCTGAGACGGACGAGGACCGGCGCGAGGCGGTGAAGTCGGCGCTGCTGCTGTCGATCAACTGCATCGCGGTCGGCTTCGGGTCGACCGGGTGAGGAGCGCCCGCGCGGTTCTTTCTCCCCGCGAAGGGGGAGGAGACGCGCCCGTCCTCGAATATCCGCTCTCGCTCTGTCGCCGAGCCTGACGAGCGCCACTTTCACCGCCGAGCGGATACCCCGCACCGGCATCAGAACCGTCACCAGGAGAGAGAAACACCCATGAGCTTCACCCTGATCCAGCAGGCCAAGCCGCGCCTGCACCGCTCCGAGCTGGCCGTCCCAGGCTCCAACCCGACCTTCATGGAGAAGTCGGCGTCCTCGTCCGCCGACGTGATCTTCCTCGACCTGGAAGACGCCGTCGCCCCCGACGACAAGGAGAAGGCCCGCACCAATATCATCCAGGCGCTCAACGACCTGGATTGGGGCAACAAGACCATGATGATCCGCATCAACGGTCTCGACACCCACTACATGTACCGCGACGTGGTCGACATCGTCGAAGCCTGTCCGCGCCTCGACATGGTGTTGATCCCCAAGGTCGGCGTGCCGGCGGACGTCTACGCCATCGACGTGCTGGTCACCCAGATCGAGCAGGCCAAGAAGCGCGAGAAGCAGATCGGCTTCGAGGTGCTGATCGAGACCGCGCTCGGCATGGCCAACGTCGAGGCCATCGCCCAGTCGTCGAAGCGCCTGGAGGCGATGTCGTTCGGCGTGGCCGATTACGCCGCCTCGACCCGCGCCCGCTCGACGGTGATCGGCGGCGTCAACCCGGATTTCTCGGTGCTGACCGACAAGGACGAGTCCGGCAACCGCCAGACCCATTGGCAGGACCCGTGGCTGTTCGCCCAGAACCGGATGCTGATCGCTTGCCGCGCCTACGGCCTTCGCCCGATCGACGGCCCGTTCGGCGATTTCTCGGATCCGGACGGCTACACCTCGGCGGCCCGTCGCTGCGCGGCGCTGGGCTTCGAAGGCAAGTGGGCGATCCACCCCTCGCAGATCGACCTCGCCAACGAGGTGTTCACCCCCTCGGAAGCCGAAGTCACTAAGGCCCGCCGCATCCTCGAAGCGATGCAGGAGGCCGCCAAGGCCGGCCGCGGTGCCGTCTCGCTCGACGGCCGCCTCATCGACATCGCCTCGATCCGCATGGCCGAGGCGCTGATCGAGAAGGCGAATGCCATGAAGGGCTGAGGAGAAACGCTGGGGCGGGTGTTCCGGAGACGGAGCGCGACGGCCCCCTCTCCCCGCGCGCGGGGAGAGGCCCGCACGGACCTCGTCGTCCGTGCGGGAAGCGGAGGCGCAGCCGAAGCGGCGGCGAGGGGGCGATTCCGGATGGGTCTCGTCCTGAATCGCCCCCTCATCCTCGGCTGCCGCCTCGATGCGCCGACGACAGGGTCGTCGCATCCCTCTCCCCGCAAGCGGGGTGAGGGGAAGCCATGCCGGCCCGCAGTGCGTTCTCTGCAAACTTTGCGGGGGGCGGGCCTGCTTCCGGGCGGTTGTATCCCTAAGCGGAGGTTTTCATCGCAGAACCGGCGGCCACTTTTGCGAAACCTGCTTAGAACGGCCGGTCGCCCGGCAGCCGCGCCGCCGCCATCTCCTCGGGCGTCGGTTCACGGCGGATCACGATTCCTTCCCGCCATCCCGCCGCGATCAGCCCGAGGCGCGCGAATCCGTCGAGCCAGCCGTCCATCGGCCAGAGGCCGTGCCGCGCCTGGAACCGCGACGCATTGGCGACGATATCGCGAAAATGCTGCAGCGGCGGGTCGTAGGCCGGATGGTGCTGGTGGTAGGCCCGCGGGCCGCCGAGGAACAGGATCGGCACCCCGGCCGCATCGGCCCGGAACGCGAGGTCGGTGTCCTCGGCGCCGTAGCCCAAGAACAACTCGTCGAAGCCGCCGAGCCGGTCGTAAGTTCCGGCGCGCACCGCAAAGGCCAGCGACCAGAAGAGGCCGGGTTGCGGCGCGACCGTCACAGCTCCGGCGTCTGGGAAGACACGCACCGGGTGCGGCTGCCCGAGCCGATCCAGATCGCCCTCGTCCCAGCCATCCACGACGGCGCCGGCCGGCAGGTAGCCGATCTCGCAGCAGATCAGACCGTCCTGTTCGGCGATAGCCCGAGACAGCCCGGCAACAAGGCCCGCGGAGGGGATGCAGTCGACATCGAGGAAGATCAGCGTTTCGGTCCGGGCCGCCCGGCGGCCGGCATTGCGTGCGGCCGCAAGCGGCAGGCCGGCATGGGGGAACGGGACGCGCTCCACCGGGAAGGGCAGGTCCGGAAGGGGTGCCGGAGAATCGCCGATCTCCACGACGACGCAGGTCGCGGGCGGCGCCCCGCGGGCGAGCCCTTCGAGCAGGCGGGCGAGATGCGCGTCCCGTCCCTTGTTGAGGGTGATGACCGTGGCGCTCACGTGGTGGACCCGGCGCGCAGGACGTCGATTCGATACTCGGCCGTCCGGGACTGGTGCTGCAGGCCGGCGAACGGCGCAGCCTGCGCGATGACGGCTTCGGCGACCGCGTCGCCGGATTGCGGATAGTCGGTCACCCCGAGCCAGTGCACCAGGACGATGTCGCCGCCGGGTTCGATCGCATCCCCGATCCGGCGCACCAGGACAGCCAGATCCGGTGGCGCCAGGAAGTACAGGAACTCGGAGAGCACGATCAGGTCGAACCGACCTTCGGGCCAGTCGGCCGGTACGGCGCCCTGCCGGATCTCGACATTGGGTCGGTCGGCGCAGCGGGCGCTGGCCGCGTCCACCGCAGAGGGAACGAGGTCGGTGGCGAACAGCCGGTCGCAGCGCCCGGCGAGGGCGTGGGTGAACACCCCGATCGAGCAGGCAGGCTCGAAGGCCGAGCGGTAACGCGCCCGTGGCAGCGCGGCGAGCGTCGCCGCGTACTTGTCGCGCTCGTAGTCCGAACTGGTGAAGCGCCAGGGATCCGCGTCGCTGGCATAGATGCCGGCGAAGTAATCGGGCGGTACGGTTTCCGTACGCCGGGTCATGCCGAAACCGCGACGAAGCGCTCGTAGGGTCCGCAGAGCCGTTCGATCATAGCGGTCTCCAACCGGAATCCTTGAGGATCGTCCGAGATCAGGTCGGTCGTCTGCGATTCGTGGGCTGCCACGGCACGGGTTTTGGCAGCGCGATACGCGGAGACGTCGAGGCGGAGGCCCGTCGGCGCGGGGCCGACCTCGGTCTCGGGCGGCAGGGTCCAGCCCCAGACCGGATATTCGTAGACCCGCACCCCCGGCATGTGCGGCCGGGCGAGGCCGACGATGGCGGCGGCGGCCTTGTGGTCGCAATGGGGATCATGCCGCCAAGTCACGAACACCGCGCTTGCGCCGCAGGCGGAGGCGGCCTGCGCCATCGCCCGCGCCGCGTCCTCGGCGACCGGCCCGTGGCTCGGCACACGCGCGTCTGGCAGGCGCAGGAAGGTGACGTCCTCCGCCGCGAGCCCGAGGATCGCCACCGCCCGCAGGGTCTCGGCCTCGCGCAGGGTGCGGAGCTTCTCGGGCGGATAGAGCAGGGAATGCGTATGGGAGCCGCAGCCGTCGCTCACCACCACGAGGCGCACCGGCCGCTCGGCCGCCCGCGCCGCGGCGATCAGACCGCCGCAGCCGAGACTTTCATCGTCGGGATGGGGCGCCACGATGACCAGACCACCGGCCCCAACCAGCGTGTCGAGGCTCGCCAGAGGCAGGGCGTCGGCCGCCGCCAGGAAGGCATCGGCGCGCATCATCGAGCCGCCTTCCGGACGGATGCGGAACGCGTGGCATCTCGGAGCGGGGGGCTGAGAGGGTCGGTCACGGTTCGCTCCAAGCAGCGTGCGGGGCTTGTCCCCGGCTATCGACTCGAGCGTCTGAACGTGCCCTGAGCGGCGCGTTCGATGTGCTGCCGGCTACCGGTCGTTCTCGGTGGTGAGCGCGCCCAGACGGGTTCCCTCGTCGGTCCCTGCCGCGCTCGCCAAGTGGACGCCCGGCGTCGGCGTATCGGTGAACACCGCTCCCGCCGCGCAGAGCGCACTGCGCAGGGCCTCGATCTGTCCGCTCGGGGAAGCGCCGTAGCCCGCCTCGAAGTCACGCACGAGCCTCTCATCGAGGCCGACCTTCGCGGCCAGATCCGCCTCGGACCAGCCGAGCAGCCCGCGCGCCGCCCGCGATTGGGCCGGGCTCATCGCCGGCGTGCCCGTCCCGCTCTGTGCACCCTCGTCCGATCCTACCAAGGTCACTCTCCCGATCTTCGATCAACAACAACGGTGGCCGTCGCGGATCGTTTCCGGGCCCGGTATCGGGCGCTCGACCACAATTGTGCTGAAATCCTGTCGCATCCGTCGCAACGCGGGGAATCGGAGCGCGCCTGACGGCGCGTCCGGATTTGGAATGACCTGAGCGCAGAGCGCGCGAGATGGGGACTGAACGATGAGAGGGGTGCTGATCGCAACCTTGGCCTGCACGGTTCTGGCTGCGGGTCTGACCGCGGCGACGCAGGCGCAGGCCCAGATGGGGTCTCCCACGGGTTTCGGTAAAGGCAATCGCCGTCCAGGCGGTGAAGACGAGAAAAAGCCCCAGTACGTGCCGGGGGCCAAGGCCAGCGAGAAGATCTTCCCGCTCGATTCGACTTGGACGGCCGTCAGCCTCAACGGCAAGCCGTTCGCGGGCGGAGACCGGCCGAGCTTCATCATCGACAAGCAGTACCGCGCCCGCGGCTACGGCGGCTGCAACACCTTCGCGGCGACTGCTTTTCCGCTCAAGGAGCAGCACATCGCGGTCGGTCCGCTCGCGCTGACCAAGAAGAATTGTGACAAGGGTCTCGCGGCGACGGAACAGGCTTTCTTTGTCGCCCTGCGCACCTCGGCGGTGTGGGACCTCGTCGGCTCCCAGCTGGTCCTGAAGAGCCCGAACGGTGAGCTGAAGTTCGACCGCGCCCTTTAAGCAGCCGTTCACCACGCTGCACGAAGGCCGGCCGGGATTCAGACGGTCTTGGCGGGTTTCGGCTCCTACTCCTCGGGTATCGAGGAGGCCATGGATGCCAGTCGGGATCGGTATCGGGCGCGGCGCGGATCTGCGCCCCGGTGTGGCACGGAGCCTGCGCTCTTCCGGGCCCGGCGGTATCCACGCCGGCGCCCTTTGGCTTGCCGCCGCCGCTCCGGTGATGGCGACGCTGCTGCTTCTGGCCCGGCTCGCGTGCTGACGGTACCGCCAGTCACGTCACGCCCCGATCAAGCCGCGTCAGCGGAGCCCTTGGCCCTTGTCGATGGACCGGCGCGGGTCGGCTCGGCCGAAGCGTTGCCGCCCTTCACCAGCGGGAACAAAGCTGCCAAACCCGCAGCCACCCCGTACAGCACAGGGTCTGAATTCAGTCCCGCCCGTGGCGGTTGAAGATTGCTCGTCCGCATCGTTCGCCTGCGGGCATCGCGCGCATTTGCGAGCATCTGTCCGCGCCCTCATGTCGGTCAGTGAACACGTTGAGCTTGGTCAATGCCGCGTTCCGCGTTTCGTTGCCGCGGGCGCTTGATTTTTTAACACAGGCGGGTTTGCGGCCTCGGCGGGGTCCAGACAGGACGGACCAAGCTCAACCGCGCCGGTGCAGGACGGGAAATCGCTCTGTCTCCAGGCGCGGACACGTCGCTGGAGTCACGCTCATGATCGCCGCGCTCGGGCATCGCGCCCGGCAGCCCTGAGCGGCCTCGATCTGATCGCGGCCGCAGGCATCCGCGAAGCAGAAGGTCCCGAGATCCTCGCAGGTTGCGCGGAAACCGCCGAGGGGCGCGACCGCGCGCAGATCCGCCGCCGACGCAGCGCCCTGCATCAGCAGGACGCCGACGAGACCGAGGATTACCGGGATTCGAGCCATCTTCTACCCATCAGCGCCTCAGTCACAGCTATTCGTAGCATCGGCGATGCAGAGACGCGCCGTGCCTTTCCCGCGACAGGGGATCGCCGTCGCGGCCACGCGACCGCCCCCGACGGGGAACGGTGCGCCGACCCGCGAAAGTGTTGGATCAGGCCTTGGCCTTGCCCCGCTCGATCGCTTGTTCGATCAACTGGTGCGCTTCTTCCTTGTCGCCCCACCGGACGAACTTGACCCACTTGCCGGGCTCCAGATCCTTGTAGTGCTCGAAGAAGTGCTGGATCTGCTGGATCGTGATCTCGGGCAGGTCGGTATAGTTCTCAACCCGGTCGTAGCGCTTGGTCAGGTGGCGTGAGGGGACCGCGATGATCTTCTCGTCTTCACCGCCCTCGTCCTGCATCACCATCACGCCCACGGGGCGCGCGCTGATGATCGCGCCCGGCAGGACGGCACGCGTGTTGGCCACCAGCACATCGCAGGGATCGCCGTCGCCCGATAGGGTATGGGGAATGAAGCCGTAATTCCCCGGATAGAACATCGGCGTATACAAGAACCGGTCGACGACCAGCGCGCCAGATTCCTTGTCCATTTCGTACTTGATCGGCTCGCCGCCGAGCGGCACCTCGACGATCACATTGACGTCGTGCGGCGGCTTCTTGCCGAGCGGGATGGCGTCGATTTTCATGGCGTTCCGCTTCCAGGATCCGGGGTGCCGATCGTGTCCCGGTTCTCTTAGAGGCGCGGCCCGAACTTGCAAATCGGTTGGCGCTCCGGTTCCGCAACGCGCTTGGGAAAACGTTAGCCGAACAGGAAGCCAACCTTCGGGAGCGGAACACCCGCCACCCGGTCCAGCACCCGCGGGCCCGGCTTGCCGCCGAGACCCTCGTAGAAGGCGCCGGCGCGGTCGTTGTCCTCCAGGCTCCAGACGCCGAGATGCATCAGGCCGTGATCGGCGAGATCGTTGCGGACAGCCCGGAACAGGCGGCGACCGAGGCCGACGCCTTGGTATTCGGGCAGGAGATACAACTCATCGATCTCGGCCTCGGTGCCCAGCGCCCGGCTGCGCGTCCGCCCGTAGGACGCGTAACCGACCACGTGGTCAGCGGTCTCCATGACCGCGACCGGGCGGCCCCGGCGCAGGGCGCCCTGCCACCACGCCCGGTCCCGGCCTGCGATCAGGCGCTCCAGGGCAACGCCCGGGATGAGGCCGCGATAGGCCTCCCGCCAGGACGCATCGAACACCTTCGACACGCCGCCGAGATCGGCCTCGCGGGCCCGGCGGATGCTCGTGGTGCGCGTGCTCATGGGCTTCGGGCTCCCCTCGTCCGACCGGCGGAGAACCCGCGCGGTCCGCCTAGGTTCGATGCCGATCCGGGCGGAGTGAAGGCAAGATCGGCGCCGAACACCATGGGGACAGGCGGCCGGTCGGTTCGGCGGTGAATTGCCGGCTCGGCGGGCGGCTGATAGAGCCCGCGCTCCTTCCCCGCGGCAGCCCGGCTTTGTTCAACCGCTTCCTCAAGCCCGAGACGCGCTACGCGCGCCGCATGGCCCGAATCGCCCGCTTCGAGCGGCCGATCGCCGGCCCCGGCGACCGGCTGCGGGCCTGGGCCAACATGCTGCTGATGGATCACGGCGTGTTCCGGCTCGCCTATCTCAACCGCCACCGGGTCGGCTCTGGGAGGCTCTGGCGCTCCGCCCAGCCCGGCCCGCACCAACTTGCCCGCTTCCGGGCCGAGGGCGTGCGCACGGTCATCTCGCTCCGTGGCGGGCGCGAGCACGGCTCCTGGCCCCTGCAGCGGGAGGCCTGTGAACGCCATGGGCTGAAGCTCGTGGAGTTCGTGCTGCGCTCCCGGGAGGCACCGGACCGGGCGGCCATCCTGGCCGCCAAGGCGTTCTTCGCCGGCATCGAGTACCCGGCCGTGATGCACTGCAAGTCGGGCGCCGACCGGGCCGGCCTCGCCTCGGCCCTGTACCTGATCCTGCACGAGGGCCGCCCCGTGGCCGAGGCCGCGCGTCAGCTCTCGGCCCGCTACGGCCATCTGCGCTTCGCCAAGACCGGCATCCTCGACGCTTTCTTCGTCCGTTACCGGATCGAGGGCGAGGCGAAGGGGATCGACTTCCTCACCTGGGTCGAGACGATCTACGATCCGGAGGCGTTGAAGCGGGATTTCCGGCCGGGCTTCTGGTCGGATGTGGCGGTGGACCGGGTGCTGCGGCGGGAATAGTCGAGCCCTTCACTCCGCCGCCGGCCGTGCCGCCTCGCGGAACGGGTGGGCTGGGTAGGTGCCGATCACCCGCAACTCGCGGGAGAAGAAGCCCAACTCGTCGAGCGCCCGCGCAAGGCCCGGATCCTCCGGGTGGCCATCCACCTCCGCGTAGAACTGCGTGGCGGTGAACTCACCGTCCATCATGTAGCTCTCGAGCTTCGACATGTTGACGCCGTTCGTCGCGAAGCCGCCCAGCGCTTTGTAGAGGGCCGCCGGGATGTTGCGCACGCGGAACACGAAGCTCGTCACGCAGGCTTGCGTCCCGGGCGCCACCGGCTCGGCCTCGGGGGAGAACACCACGAACCGGGTGGTGTTGTGCACCTCGTCCTCGACGTCGCGCGCCAGGATGTCGAGGCCGTAGACTTCGGCGGCCAATGCCGGCGCCAGAGCCGCTCGGCTCGGATCCCCGAATTCCTTGATCTCCCGGGCCGCACCCGCGGTGTCGCCCGCCACCACGGCCTTCAGCCCGAGGCGGCGAATGATCCGCCGGCATTGGCCCAGCGCATGGACGTGGCTGTGAACGCTCTTGAGTGCCTCGATCGGCGTGCCCAGCAGCACCATCAACTGAAAATGGATCGGCAGGAAGTGCTCGGCCACGATGTGCAGCGGCGAAAGCGGGATCAGATGGTGGATATCGGCGACCCGGCCCGCGATCGAATTCTCGATCGGAATCATGGCCCGCTGGGCCCGGCCCTCCGTGACCGCCGCGAAGGCGTCCTCGAAGCTGGGGCAGGGCAGCGGCGTCCAATCCGGATAGGCCTGCGCACAGATGATGTGCGAATTGGCCCCGGGTTCCCCCTGATAGGCGATGGTGCGGTCTGTCATGGCTTGCAGATTCGTCAGGCGATCAGTTCAGGCGTCGGCCCTGGAGCAGAGCGCGGGCGCGCTCCAGGTCGGCGGGGGTGTCGACGCCCAGCGGCAGGTCGTCAACGATGACGGCGTCGATGCGCATGCCGGCCTCCAGTGCCCGGAGTTGCTCCAGCTTCTCGCGGAGCTCAAGCTCGCCCGGCGGCAGGGCGACGAAGCGGGTCAGCGCGGTCCGGCGGTACGCGTAGAGTCCGATATGGTGCCAGAGCGGCCCGTCGCCCCAGGGCGCGCGGGCGCGGGTGAAGTAGAGGGCGCGCAGCCGCCCGGGTCCGACCGCGTGGCCGACCAGCTTCACGACGTTCGGGTTGTCGGCCTCGTGCGGATCGGTGATCGGTGCGCAGAGCGTCACGATGTCGACGGTGCGGTCGGCGAGCGGCAGGATCGAAGCGCCGATGATCGCCGGATCGATGGTCGGCAGATCGCCCTGCACGTTGACGACCACGTCGTGGCGCCCCTCAGGATCGACGATCTCCAGCGCCTCGGCGAGCCTGTCGGAGCCGGACGGGTGGTCGGAGCGGGTCATCACCGCGAGGCCGCCTACGGCCTCCACGACCCGGGCGATCTCCGCCGTGTCGGTGGCCACCACCACGGGACCGATCCCGGCCTCGACGGCCCGGCGCCAGACATGGACGATCATCGGCTCGCCGGCGATGTCGGCCAGTGGCTTGTCGGGGAGCCGGGTCGCCGCGAGGCGCGCCGGAATCAGGACCAGGGGATCGGACATCGCGTTCGGACCCGACGATTCGCACTAGTGGCGCGGGTCGAACGGCCACGCCCGCGTGCGGGCCGGCTGCTTAACAGGCCGGCTTCCGGTTGTCGTCCCCTCGTGATCCCTTGGCCTGGACGCCGCATCGGCAAAAAGATGCCGCCCGGTGACAAGCTTGACGATTCGATTGCACAATTCTGCGCCGGAGCGACGCGGAGGTCGTCGGCGGCATTGTCAGGAACCGCCCGGAACGGCTAAGGCAACCTCGAAATCTTCCAATGTCCGGCGTTCGAACTCGCTCGCCCATGTCAGGTGCGCGACGGGGCCGGGCCGAGACGCGAGAAGAGCATGAACTCGTTCGAGGTGAACAAAGTCCTGGGCGCGGTCCTCGGCGCCCTGCTGTTCGCGGCCGGATCGGGTTTCGTCGCCGAATTGATCTACCATCCAAAACCGGCGGGCAAAGCCGGCTACGACTTGCCCGAGCCACAGCCGGAGGCCGCCGCCAATGCTGCGCCGGAGGCCAAGGTCGAGCCGATCGCGGTCCGGCTCGCCAGCGCCAATGTCGAGAAGGGTGAGGCCGGCACCAAGGCCTGCCATGCCTGCCACAACTTCGAGAAGGACGGTCCGAACAAGGTCGGCCCCGCCCTGTACGGGGTGGTTGAGCGGCCGAAGGGCTCGCATCCGGGCTTCGACTATTCTTCGGCCATGAAGGAAAAGGGCGGCGCCTGGACCTACGCGGATCTCGACGAGTTCCTGACGAACCCGAAGGGCTACGTGAAGGGCACCAAGATGGCCTTCGCCGGTATCGCCTCGCCCCAGGAGCGCGCCAACGTCATCGCCTACCTGCGCACGAACGCCGAGACCCCGAAGCCGCTGCCGGCCGTCGAGAAGTCCGAGGCGCCCCCTGCGGCCACCCCTGCGGCGGCGAAGCCTGAGGAGAAGCCGGCCGCCGCACCGGCCGACAAGCCGACGGCTGCACAGCCGGCCGCCTCCAAGCCCTCCGAGGGCAAAGACAGCCCGGCGAAGCCCGCCGATACCAGCACCGCCAAGCCGGTCGAGGAGAAGTCCCCGGGCAGCCCGCGTGCACCGAGCGAATCCAGCGACCGCAACGCCCCGTCGCCGCCCGCCGGCGCCCATGACGGCGACCAGCAGGGCCAGCCGTCGAGCGTCATCCCCGCCGAGCCGACCGCGCCGTCGGCGCCGGCCGCCAAGGAGCCGGCCGCGAAGGCCGATCCCGAGGCGGTCGACAAGGCCAAGGGCCTTGAGGTCGGTGTTCCCACCAAGGATATGAACGCGCCGCAGCCGAAGCAGGAGTAACGGGCGCGGCCGCGCACGTCCGGGCTTCTGCCTGTCAGCCGCGTTCCGCCGGCATGGCGTTGGGCGCAAACCTTGCTCCGGGGCTGCGCCCCGGCGTCCTGCCGGGATTGAAACCCGTGTAGGACCCCTTGGCTGACCGAAGTCCCGATGGACGGGAGCGCCGGGCGCCCCTCCCGCTGCTCGTTGCCGTGACCATGACCGGGACGGTGGCGCTGCACATTTTCGTGCCGGCGCTGGCCGCCGTCGCGGTCGATCTCGGCACCAACGCGGCCGGTGCGCAGCTCACCATCACGGTCTACTTGATCGGGCTCGCGGGCGGTCAGCTCCTCTATGGCCCGCTCTCGGACCGGTACGGACGGCGGCCGATCCTGATCGGCGGGCTCGGCCTCTACCTCGCCGGGCTGCTGCTCGCGATCCCGGCGCCGAACATCGGCGTGCTGCTCTTGGCGCGGGTGCTCCAGTCGCTCGGCGCCTGCGGCTCGCTGGTGATCGGCCGCGCCATGGTGCGCGACGTCTCGACCCGGGAGGATGCCGCCCGCAAACTGGCGATCCTCACCACCGCGATGACGCTCACCCCTGCGCTGGCGCCCGCCATCGGCGGTGTGGTCAATGAGGCCTTCGGCTGGCGGGCGGTGTTCGTGGTGCTGGCCGGCCTCGTGGCGGTGCTCGGCGCGCTGGTGGTGTTCACCCTGCCCGAGACCAACCGGCACAAGGTGGCGCTGCCCGGCTTCGTCGCGGTGTTGGCCGGCTACCTGCGGCTCGTGCGAGTCCCGGTTTTTCGCGCCTATCTCGTGGCGGGGGCCTGCGGCGGCACCAGCCTCTACGCCTTCCTGGCGGTGGCGCCGTTCCTGCTCGTGGACCGCCTCGGACGCTCGTCGCAGGAGGTCGGGTTCGATTGCCTGATCGTGGTGTTCGGCATGGTCGGCGGCGCGGTGCTGGCCAGCCGGCTCGCTGCGCGGGTGCCGATCCGGACAGCGGCGCGGCGCGGCAACCTTCTCTGCATCGCGGCGGCCCTGACCCTGCTGGTGGTGGACCGGGCCGGGATGCTCGGCGTCGTCAGCCTGATCGTGCCGCTTTTCGCCTACGCGGTCGGCGTCGGCCTGCTCAGCCCCAACGCGGTGGCCGGGCTGATGAACGTCGATCCGCACGCGGCGGGCTCGGCTTCTAGCCTCTACGGCTTCACCCAGATGACCTTCGGGGCGATCTTCACGGCGGCCGCCTCCGCGTGGCCCGCGACCTCGGCGACGCCGGTGGCGCTGGCGCTGCTCTCGGCCGGGCTGATCGCCGCACTCGCGCTGCGGCGCGCGTGAGGTACCCGATCCTGGTCTCGAAAGGTCGAGACGCTTCGCGGGTGAAGGACTTAGCCCGGCGAAGACCTGTCAGGGCGCTGCCCTGACGATCCGCCACAGGGCCTCGGCCCTTTGGAATCCCGTTGTCAGGCTGGGATCGCCTCGACCAAGCCGGAGACACGGTCGCTGAACTCGTCGATCAGCTCCAGCCACAGCAGGCGTGCCGGATTGACCGGACCCGGCAGGGTCAGCCGTCCGGGCGGGATCGGACTGAAGCCGAAGCGGCTGTAATAGGGCGCATCCCCTACTAGCATCACAAGACCGTCTCCTGCCTGCCGCGCCGCCTCGATCGCCGCGCGGGTGAGGGTGCCGCCGATGCCGCGGCCTTCGAAGCTCGGATCGACCGCGAGCGGCCCGAGCATCACGAACGGTGTGGTCCCGGCTTGCAACGGGCCCATCCGCACGGAGCCCACCAGGAAGCTGCCCACCCACGCGGTGACGCCGAGATCGAGCCGCGCGGCCGCACCTTCGCGCAGCCGATAAGCGGTTCGGGCGAAACGGCCGGGGCCGAAGGCCCGGGCCTGAAGACGCTCGATGGCGGGGGCGTCCTCCGGCCACTCGGGCCGGATGACGAGGGACAATGCGGTCACGATACGCTCTCGGGGCGGATGGGCGCCGCGTATCAGCGCAGGGCGCGACCCGCAAACCGCCGGGGTTACTCGGCGGCGGCCAGGGCGGGCTGATCGGCTGCTTGCGTCAGCTTCAGGAAGCCGATCGCCGAAAGCCAGATCACCGCGCCGCAGGCGGAGGCTACGCCCAGCACCAGCCCGAAGCCACCGCGGTCGTGCAGCAGCGCGATCGCCGGCACCACGAAGCCGCTCGCCGTGAAGCCCACGAAGTAGCGCACGCTGTAGGCCCGCGTCCGATAGGCCGGGGGCACGTAGTGGGCGATCATCGCGTCGTTGATCACCACCTGCCCGTAGATCGACGTCATGGCGATCACGAGCCCCGCGAGGAGCGGCAGGCCGGTGTTGAACGCCGCGATCCCGAGTCCGAGCGGTTGCAGCACCGAGAGCGTCACGAACAGCGTCGGCAGACTGTAGCGGTCGATCAGGCGGCCCATGGCAAGCTGCATCAGCGCGCCGAACAGGAACACCACCGTGGCCAGCGACCCGGTGAGCGCCAGCGGCAGGGCGTGGCCGACCCCCTCGTCGATCACCTTGGGCAGGCTGATCGTGGTCAGGTTGAAGGTCAGGCCGCCCGCGAAGATCGCCAGGGCGAACATCGCCATCAGGGCCCAGGGGCGGGTCACGGAGATCGCAGCGCCGCCGCCGGCCTTCTTCCCCGCCGCGTCGCCGTCGCCCGGCACCAGCGCCAGGAACGCCGCCCCGCAGGCGAGACAGATCAGGCCCGGCACCACGAAGGCCACGCGCCAACCGACGGTCGCGGCGAGCAGGGCCGTGACGCCGGAGGCAGAGGCCGCGCCGAAATTCCCCCAGACGCCGTTGAGGCCGAGGTCGCGCCCGAGGCGCCGGGCATGGGTCACCAGCATGGCCGAGCCGACCGGGTGATAGATCGCCGAGGCCACCCCGAGCACGCAGAGCCAGAGCGCGAAGGCGAGCGGCGTCGATGCAGTGGCGACGCCAAGGCACGACAGGCCGTAGCCGAAGAAGAACACCGCCAGCATGGTGCGGCGGCCGAACCGGTCGGCCAGCGATCCCATCGGCAGCGAGCACAGGCCGAAGGCCACAAAGGCGCCGGTGGCAAGCCCGATCAGCTCGCCGTAGCCGAGCCCGGTCTGGCTCGCGATGGCGATCACGGCGGTCGGGTAGATCAGCAGCACGAAGTGGTCGAGGGCATGCGCGACGTTGACGAAGCGCAGGGTGCGGCGGGACAGGGTATCCGAATCCATCGCGGCGTATCCTCCAGGATCGGACCCTGATAGCCTGACCCGATGGCGGTGTCGGGCCGGATATGGATGGGAACGGGCCAAACGTGTCGCCGCCACGATCGACCGCGGCGGCCGATTACCAAGCCATCCCGCGCTCGATCGCAGTGGTCCGAAAGCCGCTGACGGCGGGGAGCAAGACGGGGCTGCACCATCACATCCGTGCGCAACTTCTCTACGCCACAGCGGGGCTGATGTCGGCCTCGGCCGAGGACGGGGCCTGGGTCGTGCCGGAGGGGCACGCGCTCTGGATCCCGGCACGCCTTCCGCACACCACCGTCACCCACGGTCCGGTCGCCCTGTGCACCGCCTATCTCGACCGGGCCGCTGTCGCGACGTTTCCGGAGACCTGTCGGGTCATCGCGGTGTCGCCGCTCCTGTCGGCCGCCCTGGTCGCCCTGGCCGAGGAGCCGGTGCTCTACGCGGAGGACGGCCGCGGCGGCCATCTCGCGGCCCTGGTGGTCGACGAGATTGCCCGCGCGCCTGCGACGCCACTCACGCTGCCGCTGCCGCGCGATCCGCGCCTGCGCCGCGTCTGCCTGGGTCTGATCGAGGATCCGGCCTCGGAGGACGACCTCGACGCCTGGGCCGACCGCGCCGGGGCGAGCCGGCGCACGCTGACCCGGGGCTTTCGCATGGAAACGGGCCTGAGCTTCGGCGATTGGCGGGCCCGCGCCCGGGTGATCCGCGCGCTGGCACTCACCGCCGAGGGACGGGCGCCGCGGGCGGTGGCGGCGGCGGTAGGCTACCGCAGCGCCCAGGCCCTGCGCCTGACGGTGGCGCGGGTTCTTGAGGGGCCGCGGCGGGCGACCGAAGATCCTGGCCCGGCCCGTGGCGCGATCTAACTTTCTCCGCGAGACGCGGCGCCCGCTTCGCTGATGACGGAGCGGGCGGGACCGCGCAGGCGTCGACCGAAAGCGGGAACAGGCCATGCTCTACGAACTCGCAACCCTATCGTGTCCCCTGCTGGCGCTCGGGGACGTCTGCGCGCGGGCGCGGGCCTGGACCGAGGACGCGGAGGCTGGAACGCTGCTCGGGTGCTGGCGGACCGATATCGGCACCCTCGGGCGGGTGCTGGTCCTGCGGGGCTTCGACACCCCGGAGGCCATGACGGCCGAGCGGCGGCGCGCCCTGATGAGCATTGCGCCGTTCCATGGTCGCGACCTACTCACGGCCTTCGCGATGGAGAGCTATCGACCGTTCCCGTTCCTGCCGCCGCTGCGGACCGGATCGCGCGGCGGCGTCTACGAGATCCGCACCTACAGGCTCCGGCCCGGCGGCCTCGTGCCGACTCTGGCCGCCTGGGAGGCGGCGATCGAGCCGGCCCGGACCTATACCGACCACCTCGTGACCAACCTCTACGCCCTCGACGGGCCGCCGCGGATCACGCACATCTGGGCCTTCTCCAGTCTGGAGGAGCGGGCGAGGCTCCGCGGGGATGCCTACGCCGCCGGGATCTGGCCGCCGAAGGGCGGGCCGGACCAGATCCTCGAAGCGACTTCGACCATCGCGCTGCCGGATCCGGGCTCGCCCCTGTCGTGACGCGGCCTCAGGTCGCCCGCGCGGAAAAGTCGATCCGCGGGTCGATCCAGACATAGATCAGGTCGGACAGCAGGTTCACCGCCAGCCCGAGCAGGGAGAAGATGTAGAGCGTGGCGAACACCACCGGGTAGTCGCGTCCGACGATCGCCCGGAACGACAGTTCCCCGAGCCCGTCGAGCGAAAAAATCGTCTCGATCAGCAGCGAGCCGGTGAAGAAGGCCGAGATGAACGCTCCTGGGAACCCCGCGATCACGATCAGCATCGCGTTGCGAAAGACGTGTCCGTAAAGCACCCGCCGTTCCGACAGCCCCTTCATACGCGCGGTCAGCACGTATTGCTTGCGGATCTCGTCGAGGAACGAGTTCTTGGTCAGCAGCGTCGAGGTCGCGAAGGCGCCAATCACGAGTGCGGTCAGCGGCAGCACCATGTGCCACGCGTAATCCGTCACCTTGTGCCAAGTCGAAAAACTCTCCCAGCCCTCGCTGGTCAGGCCGCGCAGCGGGAACCACTGATAGAACGAGCCGCCCGCGAACAGGATGATCAGCATCAGCCCGAACATGAAGCCTGGGATCGCATAGCCGATGATCACCACGAAGGAGGTCCAGCGGTCGAACCGCTCGCCGTCCTTCACGGCCTTGCGGATGCCGAGCGGGATCGAGATCGCGTAGGACAGCAGCGTCATCCACAGGCCCAACGAGATCGAGACCGGCAGACGCTCCTTGATGAGCTGGATCACCGTCACGTCGCGAAAATAGCTGCGGCCGAAATCGAACCGGACATAGTCCCAGATCATCTTGGCGAAGCGCTCGGGCGCCGGCTTGTCGAAGCCGAACTGTTTTTCCAGCTTGGCGATGAATTCCGGGCTCAAGCCCTGTGCGCCGCGATAGCGCGAACTCGCCTCGCCGCTACCGCCCGCGGGCCGGCTGCCGCCGCCGAGATCGCCGCCGCCGCCGGTCACGCGGGACATCGCCCCGTCGCGCTGGCCCTGGAGCTGCGACAGCACTCGTTCCACCGGGCCGCCGGGGGCGAACTGGATGATCGTGAAGGTGATCAGCATGATCCCCAGCAGGGTCGGGATCATGAGGCCGATGCGGCGCAGGATGTAGGCGATCATCGCGTCATTCCCGCCCGATTCGCTTGGCCTTGTCGGCGTCGAACCACCACGTGGACGGCGCGCCGAGGTCGTATTTCGGCGGGTTCGTTGGGCGGCCGTAGACGTCCCAAAGGGCGAGGCGGTGGGTCGAGGCGTACCACATCGGCACCCAGTAGCGCCCGGCGCGCAGCACCCGGTCGAGGGCCCGACAGGCGGCGGTCAGATCCGCCCGGGACTTGGCGTCGGCAATGGCGGTGAGGAGCGCATCGATGGCGGGATCCGCGATCCCCGACAGGTTGTTCGAGCCCGCCGTCTTGGCCGCACGGGAGCCGTAGGTCTCGCGCAGCTCCGCGCCGGGTGTCAGGCCGCTGCTGTAGCGGCGCGGCGTGATGTCGAAGTCGAAATCCTTGAGCCGGGCTTGGTATTGCGAAGGATCGACCACGCGCAGGCTGGCCTTGATGCCGAGCAGCCCGAGGTTGCGGATGAACGGCTGCGTCACCGCATCGAAGACCGGATCGTCGTCCAGGAACTCGATCGTCAGCGGACGTCCGCCTGGGAGCAGGAGGCTGCCGCCGGAGCGCGTGCAGCCTGCCTCCCGCAGCAGCGCGTCGGCACGCTTGAGCAGTGCCCGGTCCTGGCCGGACCCATCCGAGACCGGCGGCGTCCAGGCCTCGCCGAACACCTCCGGGGGCAAGTCCTTCAGCGGCTCCAGCAGGGCGAGTTCCGCGGCCGAGGGCTTGCCTGTCGCCTTGAGGTCGGAGTTCTCGAAGTACGAGGCGGCGCGCGTGTAGGCGCCGTACATCAGGTTGCGGTTCGACCATTCGAAGTCGAAACACAGGCCGATCGCCTCGCGCACCCGCGGATCGCGGAACGCGTCCCGGCGGGTGTTGATCCACCAACCCTGGGTGCCGCTTGGCCGCGCGTCGGGAACGGTCTCGAGAGTCACGCGGCCCTCGGCGCGAGCCGGGAAGTCGTAGCCGGTGGCCCAGACCCGGGCGGTGAATTCCTCCCGGAACGTGAAGGCGCCGCTCTTGAACGCCTCGAACGCCACGGTGCGATCGCGGAAATACTCGTAGCGGATCGTGTCGAAATTGTTCTGGCCGACATTCACCGGGAGGTCGGCGGCCCAGTAATCCTGTACCCGCTCCAGCCCAATGGAGCGGCCGACATCGACCGTGCCGACCCGGTAGGGGCCTGAGCCGAGCGGCGGTTCCAGGGTCGAGGCCTCGAAGTCGCGGGCGCCGTAATAGGCCGCGGAGAAGATCGGCAGCTGCGCCACGAACAGCGGCAGGTCCCGGGCTCGGCCGGTCTCGAAGGTCACGATGAGACGGTCGTCGCCCTCCGCCCGGGCGTCCGTCATCGGGCGAATGACCTCGGAGATCTCCGGGTGGCCCTTGTCGCGCAACAGCTTGAGGCTGAAGGCGGCATCCCGCGCAGTGAGCCGCGAGCCGTCATGGAACCGGGCCTGTGGGCGCAGCCAGAACGTGTAGGTCAACCCGTCCGGGCTGACCGTAACGGCGCGCGCCAGCAGGCCGTAAATCGCATCCGGCTCATCGAGGGCCCGGACCATCAGGCTGTCGAAGGTCAGAGTCATGCCGGCGGCGCCTTCGCCGCGCAGCACGAAGATGTTGAGCGTGTTGAAGGTGTTGAACGCCTGGTTGCCGGTCGTGCCGGAGAGCGTCGCCGAGAAGCGGCCTCCGCGCGGGGCGATCGGGTTCACGTAGTCGAAATGCTCGAAGGCGGGCGGATATTTCAACTCGCCGAAGCTCGAGAGGCCGTGGCGCTCCGCCTCCTCGGCCATCACCGGCCGGGTCAGCACGAGGGCGCCGGCGCCGCAGACGACGCCGCGCCGAGTGGGTGCCCAGCGGCGGCCCGTCAACGGGGCGCCCCGGTCTTGGCTGCGAGCGCCTGATCGTACCACCACGTCGTCGGGAAGCCGGAGCTGGCGTAGAGCGGCAGGATCGCCGGGTGGCCGAACCGGTTCCAGCGCAGGGTCCGCTGCTGGTTCGAGGACCATTGCGGCACGACGTAATCGTGGGCGAGCAGCACCCGGTCGAGCGCCCGGGTGGCGGCGATAACGGTCGGCCGGTCTTTCGCAAAAATAACCTTCTCGATCAGCGCGTCGATCCCGGGATCCTTGATGCCGATCAGGTTGCGCGAACCAGTCTTGTCGGCCGCCGCCGAGCCCCAGTATTCCCGCTGCTCGTTGCCGGGGGAGAGCGACTCGCCCCAGTTCGACGTGGTGATCTCGAAGTCGAAGTTGCGGATCCGGTTTTGATACTGCGCCGGGTCGATCACCCGCAGGGTGGCGTCGATCCCGATCAGCTTCAGCTGCGCCGAGAAGGGCAGGATCACCCGCTCGAAGGTGTTCTGGAATTCCAGGAACTCGACGGTGAGCGGCTCGCCGGTCGCCTTGTTGACCATCTTGCCGCCGCGCTGCTCGTAGCCCGCCTCGCGCAGCAGGCCGACCGCCTCGCGCAGGTTCTTGCGCACGGCCTCCGGGCCGTCGTTCACCGGGTTGGTGTAGGGCGTGGTGAAGACCGACGCCGGGATCTTGTCCTTGACGCCCTCGAGGATCGCCTTCTCGTCGCCCTCCGGCAGGCCGGAGGAGGCCAGCTCCGAGCCGAAGAAGTAGGAGTTGATGCGGTTATAGAGCCCGTAGAACAGGGCCTTGTTCATCTCCTCGTAGTTCATCGCGAGGTTGAAGGCCCGGCGCACGCGCGGATCCTTGAACTTGTCCTTCCGGGTGTTGAACACGAAGGCCTGCATGATGCCCATGCCCCGGTCGGGGAAGGCCTCCTTGATCAGGCGGCCCTCCTTCACGGCCGGGAAATCGTCGTAGGCGGTGGCCCAGTTCCGGGCGATGTTCTCGTTGCGGAAATCGTAGAGATCGCCCTTCAGCGCCTCGACCAGCACGGTCCCGTCGCGAAAATACTCGAAGCGCTCGGTGTCGAAGTTGTAGTGCCCGGCATTGGCCGGCAGGTCCTTGCCCCAGTAGTCGGGCACGCGGCTGTAGGTGGCGCTGCGGCCGGGATCGAACTTGGCCAGCCGGTAGGGACCGGAGCCGAGCGGCGGCTCGAGCGTGGTCTCGGTCGGATTGCGTTGCTTGCCGTTGGCGTCCTTGGCCATCCACCAGTGTTTGGGCAGGATTCGCAATTGCCCGATCACCTGCGGTAGCTCGCGATTGCCGGTCTCCGAGAAGGTGAAGGTCACCTCGTGCGGCCCGGTCGCCTCGGCCTTCGCCACCGTCTGGTAATAGGCCGCGTAGAACGGGCTGTTGGCCTTCAGGATGTCGAAGGACCAGACCACGTCCTCGGGGGTAATTGGCATGCCGTCGTGCCAGCGGGCGTTCTCGCGCAGGCGATAGGAGACCGAGCCGAGATCGGGGGCCACCCGCACCGCTTCGGCGATCAGTCCGTAGGAAGTGAACGGCTCGTCGGACGACTGGGTCATCAGCGGATCGTAGATCTGCTGGATGCCGTTCTCGAGATCGCCCTTCAGGCCGGACACGATGATGTTGAAGTTGTCGAACCCGCCCTGAGTCCCGAGGCGGACCATCCCACCCTTGGGGGCGGCGGGGTCGGCATAGTCGAAATGCCTGAAATCGGGCCCGTATTTCGGCTGGCCCATCAGCGTCAGCGCATGGGTCCACTGGCCGGTCGCGGCGGGTATTGAGGGCGGATCGGACGGCATTGCGGCCGGTTCCTGCGCAGCGGCGGGAGCAAGCTGCAGGCAGGCGACGAGGAGCGTCGCGGCGAGGAGGCGTCCAGTCACGGTCTGCGCAGTCACGGGCAGGCTGTCTCCGGTGTTAGGATCGGCGTGGGTCGCGGGCGGTCAGCGAGGCTCATAGGCTGGACGTGCCCCGGGCGTCGAGCGCTTGCGCACGCACCGCATTGCAGGACAAC
>NZ_JALNUM010000096.1:0-23666 GCF_026540795.1 Methylobacterium sp. GC_Met_2 | reverse complement strand
CACAACAGCAGGTCAACACCGCAGTCAACGGCGCTCAAGGTACATCTGCAATAGCTGGAACGAACGGCGGCGGCGGCGGCGGCGGCGGCGCTCCGTCTGCTTTATTTAATTACAATGGTGCCGGCACACTCCCCTCGACCAACTACTCCAATGTTGTTGGCATCGGCGGAAGTGGCGGCGCTGGTGATGGTACTGGTAGCGGCGGCGGCGGTGGTGGCGGCGGCTCCCTAGCTAGATTTGCAGCCGGAAGCTCCAACAACACCAGCAACGGAACGATCATTACTGGTGGAGCAGGTGGAGCAGGTGGTGCGGCTGGCGGTGCCGCAGGTTCGTTCGGCGGCAACGGCGGCGACGGCGGCGCAGCACTCTATTACGGCGACAATTCCAGCCTCACGATCGTCAATGGCGCGACGGTCACAGGCGGAGCCGGCGGAGCCGGGGGCAGCGGCGGTCTGAGCGGCGTTGCCGGCACGCAAGGTGCGGGCGGGGCTGGCGTCGTCACTTCGAACTCGACCATCTCGGTGAACGCCGGTGGTACGCTGGCCGGCGGCACTGGCTCGACCATGGGCAACGCCGCGACGTTCACGTCGGGCGCGAACACGCTCAACCTCGGTGGCACGATCAGCGGGAACGTCGCGATCCAGACCGGCACGCTGCAGATCAACGCGGCCACCGGCGGGTCGACGCTGGCCAATACGATCACCGGGGCCGGCGGGGTCATCCAGAACAGCGCCAACACCCTGACGCTCAGCGGGGCCAACACCTACTCCGGCGGCACGACGATCGGCGCGACCGGGAGCGCCACCTCCAGCACGCTGCAGCTCGGTGCAGCGACCTCGGCCGGCACGGGGCCGATCACCTTCGCCAGCATGTCGGGCAACGCCACCGCGCGACTTGGGCTCGATGTCGCCGCTCAGCCGGCCAGCAACACCACCTTCTCCAACACCATCGCCAACTTCGGCTCTGGCAACGAACTCGCACTTGCTGGCCTGACCAACTCAAGCGTCAGCTACAACAGCGCCAACACCTCGATCACCGTCACCGGTACCCGGGCTGGCGGCGGGCAGGTGAATGAGAACTTTGTGCTGTCCGCTCCGCGCACGACCAGCTTCGTGGCGGCGTCAGACGGTAATGGCGGCACCGTCATCCGCGCTGCGCCGGCGACCAATCCCACTACTCCAGCCAGACCCGCGCCCTGCTACGTCACGGGCACGCGCATCCGCGTGCTACGTGAGCGGGTGATCTCGGACGTGCCGGTGGAGCAACTGGAGGTGGGCGATCTAGCCATTACCGCCGGCGGCAAGCCCCGCTCGATCCGCTGGATCGGCTCGCGCGGCTATTCCGGCTTCACAGCGCCGAAACACGATTGCCCCGTGCGCATCAATGCGGGCGCTCTGGCCGACAACGTGCCCACCCGCGACCTGCTGCTCTCACCCGATCACGCTCTGTGGCTCGACGGCCTGTTTGTAGCCGCCGGCCACTTGGTCAACGGCACCAGCATCACCCGCGGCGAGACTGTCGCGGATCTCACGTACTGGCACATCGAACTCGACAGCCATGACCTGCTGCTAGCCGAGAACACCCCGGCCGAGAGCTTCCTGGCTGCCCCGGGCGTGCGCTGTGGCTTTGGCGGTGTCCAAGCCCTCGATGCGAGCGTTGCACCCGTGCCCTACGCTCCGCGCACCGAACTCGGTCCCGAACTGGCCGCGCTGCGCGGGAGCTTGGCCCGTCGCGCAATCGCGTCATGCGGAAATACGGAGCTGAGCCCCGTGCGAGCTTGGCTGGACCGCTGCGTGGTCGGCACGGACGGCATGCTGCACGTGGGCGGCTGGGCGCAGGATGCCGCGCAGCCTGCCACTCCAGTGTGTCTGGACGTGCTGGTAGACGGGGCTGTGGTGGCGCTCGCCGTTGCGAGCGAATACCGCGCAGACCTGGCCAAAGTCGGCGTCGGAGACGGCCAAGTCGGCTTCGACCTCGGGCTGGACGTGCGGCTGGCTCCGGGCGTGCCGCATGTCGTCGAGGTGCGTCGCTCGGCCGACGGACTGCGGATCTGTGCTAAGGCGATCGATGCAGTCGGCGCTTGGACGGCGCTGCTGGCGGCGTGAGAGGCCTGTGGCTCTGCTTGGCCACGTCGGGACCCTGACCCATCGGCGGATCGTTGGCTGGGCCTGGGACCCGGACGCGCCGGACGTGTCTCTATGGGTGCTGATCGGCATCACGGGACGCATGCTGGGCCGCTGCCGGGCCATTCAGTTCCGTGAGGATCTGGCGGTGGAGGGGATCGGCACCGGCTGGCACGGCTTCACGCTGGACCTGCCAGCGGGCCTGCTCTCACCACGTCAGGCCTACGAGATCTTCGTCCGACGTGAGGGCGACGGCGTGCATTTGCCCAGCTCGCCCTACGTGCTGCAACCGGCGATCCGGGTTGTGCGGGACCGGTAGGGTCTCGCACAACACTGCCTAGCGAGCCACGCGGCGGTCGGTGCCTAAGCGGCTAATAACGAGAGACCGACACCGTCACTGTACGGACTGCCCAGCCGGTACCGGGCGATCCGACGATGTAGAGGTAAAGCGAAGCGAGCGCGCGGCTAAGCATCCGCCGAGCCTTTTGCCCGTGTGTTTGACGGAAAGTAGGGATCGTAGATCGTCGGTCGCTGGGTCGACGGCATGCCCACCGCGGCGGTTCTGATGCTCGGGAAATACGGATCGAACGTGTCGCCCCTGGGCGCCGTCGGACGATCCACTCGACCTTTAACTCTCTTCGTCACCGTCTGCATCGCCCAGCCACTCGTTCCAACCGCATGGAAGCTATCAGGCCCGAATGAAGGCGCCGCTCATGCGAAGCTTATGTATTGGGCTATCGAATAGACAGTTTAGAAACCTACAGATTTCCGCGCCTGTCCCGTCAGGCCAGAAGCAGTGCCCTATCGATCAGATAAGCGCGAAGCGCTCTATTCTTTAACTGGCTTCGGCTCTGACTTGGCAGCCCGCATCAGGCTCTGGATCGAGCGTGGCGGCCGGCCCGCCTTCTGGGCGATCTCGGCCTCCTGCTGCTCGATGAGATCGTGGGCCGGCTGATCGCCATCGAGCCCACCCAGGATCTCCATGGGCACGCGCTGGTTCGAAGCGCGGCTGCCGTCCTCGAACACGACGTCGAACAGGATGGAGCTCCGATCCTGAGGGTACTGCTTCACGCGCTTGGCCATGCTGGGCTGATAATCCGCCAGCCTCGATCCCTCAACGTTGACTTAACCGTGCCGGCCGGTCGACATGGACCGTTACGGCTGCACCCGCCTTGGCGCGTTACCAACGAGGGTCAGCAGCCGCCGCAGATCGGCTTCGCGTCCCGCTGCCCTTCTCTTTCTAGGCGATCCATCGTCCTCTCGCGGCCGTAAGGTTGCACATGCGCTAAGCGACGGGCGCCAACCTTTGAGGGCTGCGTGACGCGGACCGTCCTGGTCGAACCGGAGACCGCAGCGTTGGAGGTGGCGTAAGCCCCCGACGACGAGAGCAGAGTAAAATCTTTAGGGTGCATGGGTGCCCAAGCGACACGAGCACGTTCGGACGACCGCAGATCATCAGACGGGTTCACGCCTGCAGTCGTTCTACCAAGACCAGGTCTCAGGAGCTGCCCCGGCTCCACGACGGGTGGCAGCGGTGCTGCATCAACTGCAGCTAGTGGTGGTAGGGATACGTAAGACCCCGTGTGCGCCACAGGCGATAGACAGCCGCCTAGCGCCAACCCGCACCCGCACAGAACCGCAATCCGCATCACGACCATATCTGCCTCGCCAGGATGGAGTGCTGGTACGCGACGGGAACAGCCGCAGCTGAGCGAACGGCTTCAACGTCAAACTACGTAAGTTCGTTGCTGCGACGCAATCTGAGGCGCGCAGGCCACAGCGTTGACTTGGCCATGCGCTCCGGCCGACATGGGCGGTCACGGCCGCGCCAGCCTCGGCGAGTCGCGGCCGCCATTCAGGAGACCATCGCCGCGAGATAGACCCTGAAAAGCCAACAGGCCCCCGTCGCCAAACGGGAGCCTGCTGAAAACCTGGGGCCTTGTGAGGCCGGTCCGATAACCCCTCACAAGCCATAGCTCCCGCCCGGGAGTCAAGCGAAAGCGCCAACTTTCGCACCGGGGAAGCTTTGCCTGGACCCTAGCCGCGGCCCGTGAGGGACCGGGTTCAATGTTTCACGCCACCATGCGGTCGGCGATCGACGGCGCGCGGACACTCGCGCAGCTCGACGACCTGTCGCGCACCATCTGGCAGGCCCACGCTGCCGAGACCGTCACCGACTCAGAGGCGCAGGGCTTGGCTGAGACCCTGCACACCCGCAGGAGTGCGATCCGCGAGGCCGTGGTGCCCGTCGGCATTCCGCTCGGCCGTGTGACGCTGTTCCCGCCGAAGCGCCTCCAGCGGCCTCCTGAGCGATCCGTGGCGATCGAGCGTCGCCGGCGGTTGGCCTGCTCCGGCCCAATGCCGCCTGCTCTCGCCAGCAGGTTCACCACCGGGCAGCTCGCGGTCCTGCGGGTGGTCGGGGACGAGATGGCCCGCAACGGCGCCTGCGGGCTGTGCGTCGACGCCATCGCCGCCCGGGCGGGTGTGTGCCGGCGACTCGCTCAAGCTGCGATCCGATTGGCCGAAGGCGACGGGCTGCTGACCATCCAGGAGCGGCGTCACCAGGGTCGGAAGTCCGACCCGAACGTGGTGCGCATCATCAGCCGGGAGTGGCTGCAGTGGCTCCGGCGAGGAGGGCGATCCGCGGCCCCGGCGCTGCTCGGCGCCATAGGGTGCAAAACGATTCACCCCACGGATAAGGGAGATCCACAAAGGCAAGTTGTGGACACTGAAGCGAAGAAGGGCTGCCGAGGGGCAGCGGGCGACCCCGACCAATCAGACCGAACAAGAATCCGCGTGGGTCGTGGCCCGGGAATAGCTATGCTGTAGGCGCACGCGGATGGACGGTATGACGAACGACAACAGGCTAGCCACCGGCACAAGGCTGTTGCCGTGTTTCATACCTTCGATCGAGGCGTTGGAGGGCATCATCTAGACGATAGCCGATTCAGCCACCTCGGACGGCGCCAGTTTGCGCGACGTCGAAGCCAGCCTGCTGACGATTCGCGCCAATGCCGCCAGCAATACACCAGGTCTCTACAGCGCCCTGGATGCGGTTAGATCGGCCCTTCGTGCTGTCGAGGACATCGCCCGCCGGCCCGCAGAGCGGGTCCTAAATCGGGCGGGACTTCTGACCGCAGCACAGTCCCATGCCCAGAGCGCGACTGGGTTCCTCGCCGAGGTGCTGCGCCGAGCCAAGCCGAACGTCTTACTGGGCGATCGCGACGCAACAAAGCGCGCATATCGGTGAGGTTATGACGGATCGTAAACCCGCTTTTGCTACTCTCCGTTGTTCCATCAGCCAGGACAACTTCCGTGGCAACAGATTTCAATGTTACAACCCTAGGTAGATATTGTTCGCCGGGTGCGGATGACGTTCAGTGCCTCGCAGATGTGTCTTCGGCTGATTTCATCGAACTACGCCGCCTCTCGGCTGGGCCGCTTCCTAAGATCGGGACGCACGTCGCCTGTTACCTCGACAATATCGGCTTGATGGACGGTGTCGTGCTGCACGGGCGGCCCGGCGGCTTCGTATTCCAAGTTGTGGCCAATCCTGAGCGTCGTTCTCGCATCGAGGCGCGACTTGCTTGGCTGCGAACCGCCGACGAACAGGATGATCAGCGTAAGGCGACCCGGATCGTCCCTGTTCACCGCCAGGTCCAAGTCCTGTTGCAGGGTGCGCGTGTGGCCGAAGCGCTCGTCGCAGACCTGTCTATGACCGGGGCCGCTCTACTCTTGGAGAAACGGCCGGAAGTCGGCGCAACCGTGACGGTGGGTAAGCGCTACGCGACGGTAGTCCGTCATACCGCCGAAGGGATCGGTGTCGCATTCCGCATGCCGTTCGGCCCCCTGACCTTCAACGAACGCGTCATCCTCTGAGGGGCGGCGATGAGTGCGCTTCTGCTGATCACCGACGACATCCACCGTGGTCGGCGTCTGGCCCGCGATCTCGGCACGCTCGGCACATGTCAGGTTCGCGATCTCTACGATGATGCGGTCCCGAACACGGGGGCCAGCTTGATCGTCAGCGACGTTGAGGGTTTGAACTCCGAAGCGCTCGTGCGCCTACGTCGGGCGCTGGATCAGGCTCGCGGCGATGGTGTGCCGTACCTCTTCCTCGTGCACGGCAACGTCGCCAGGGCCGAAGCGCAGGCCCGCATCCTCGGTGCGACCTCCACGCTGGCCGCAAGCGTCGCCACCCGCCTCCTCACGGACAAGCTGCAAGGGCTGAAGGGGGCGCGTCATCGGGTTTCGGTTGCAGCTCAGAGGCAAGCTGCCAGCGCTCACCAGTTCCTCTCGGACGCGTTCTTCTCGGGTCGATCGATCACCCCCACGGTGGCTGAGATCGGCACCGATCTGATCGTCGAAGCCATCCAGGACACCGGCATCCACGATTGGGTCACGGCGGTGCAACGCTTCGACGACGTCACCCACCAGCACTGCCTGCTCGTCGCCGGTCTCGCCGCGGCTTTCTCGGGCGTGCTCGGCTTGGCTGCCGCCAATCGGCACCGCCTCGCCAAGGCCGCGCTCCTGCACGACGTCGGCAAGACAAAGATCTCGACCGCGATCCTGAACAAGCCGGGCAAGCTCGACGACGCCGAGATGGCGGTGATGCGCACCCACCCGGCTGAGGGGTATGCAATGCTCGTCGGCGGTGGCTTCGACGCAACCCTGCTGTCGGTTGTCCGGTCACACCACGAGATGCTCGATGGCTCGGGCTATCCGGACAAGCTTAAGGCGACCGAGATCCCTGATTTGGTCCGGTTGGTGACGATCTGTGACATCCACGCGGCGCTGATCGAACGGCGGCCGTACAAGGCGCCGATGGATGCGGGGAAGGCTTACGCCATCCTCGAAGGCATGGCGGGCCGCCTCGATGCCGACCTCGTGCGCGCGTTCCGACCGGTGGCTCAGATCCACACACCGGCAGCATGCGCCTTAGCCGATCCGGCCGCCGCCAGCGTACCGGTGGGCTAAACTTCGGCGCAGCTCGCTACGATCACGCGACGCGTGCGACGCCGGCCATCGATGACCGAAACTGCACGTTGATGCTGGTGTCGGAGCGATGCCGCACTTCACAGCTGAACCGACGCCCGTCGGCGTCAACGGTTAGATCGAACCGTTCTGGGACTTGAGCGTGCATCCGCACATGAAGCCGTGCACCACCGTCCGAGAGATCTCGGATCGAGCAAGCAATCGGTCCGCGGCCTGGCATGTGGATGCTAGCCGGCAGGAGAACGCGGGTTCGCCGCTCGTTGCGCCGTTCCTCCATGCCGACGGTCCAGTTGTCCAGGCTGGTGCTGATGCTTGACACGCCGTTCGCAGCCTGACGCATGCTGGTCAGGATTTCCCCCGTCGCGCGCGCCTGCTCATCCATCGAGCCACTCACGCCGTCGACGTGGGCGCTGATCGTGTCGATCGCCGCGGTGATGGTCGTCAAGCTGGCCGCCACCTCGGATGACACGGATTGCATGCCGGCGACCTCTCCGCTGATCCGGGCTGTGGCCGCGGCAGCCTGACCGGCTAGCTCCTTGACCTCGGAGGCAACCACCGCGAAGCCTTTACCAGCCGCACCTGCTCGCGCCGCCTCGATCGTGGCGTTCAGGGCCAGCAAGTTGATTTGTTGGGCAATGCCCGCGATCACTGCGCCGACGCCGCCCATGGCGCTGGCGGCAACCTGCAGGCGTTCCGTGGCGGCATTCGCCTCGCCGGCCCGCCCGTGGATATCGTCGACGACGGTCTTCGACTGCGCCATGCTGCGCGAGATCTCAAGCGCGGCGGAATTCATGGTCTCCGCCGCGTCGGTCACAACCTGGACGTGATCCAGGGTCTTCTCGGCCGCCTCGACCGCGACGGAGCGCGCCTCCATGTTGGCGGTGACGTCGGTGGCGTACTTGACGATCTTAGTCAGCCTGCCCGTCGGGTCGAAGATTGGATTGTAGCTCGCCTGGATCCAGACCGAGCGGCCGCCCTTGCCGAAGCGCTGGAACATGCCGGCGGAGAAGTCACCGTTGCGCAGGCGCTCCCAGAACGCGGTATACTCTGGCGTCTGCGCATAGCCGGGCTCGACGAACATGGCATGGTGCTGCCCGCGGATCTCGTCGATCCGGTAGCCGACCGCCTGGAGGAAGTTCGCGTTAGCGTCGAGCACCGTGCCGTCGGGTGCGAACTGGATCACGGCCTGCGATCGGTTGACGGCCGCGAGTTGCCCCGCCGCATCGGTGGTCTGGAGCTTGTGCGCCGTGATGTCGGTGGCGAACTTCACAACCTTCACAGGCACGCCGTCTCGATCACGGATCGGGTTGTAGGTGGCCTGGATCCAAACCTCGCGCCCACCCTTGGCGATGCGGCGGAACTCGCCCGAAGCGAACTCACCCCGGCCGAGCGTCGCCCAGAACTCGCGATAGGCTGCACCGGTCTGCTCGCCAGCATCCACGAACAGGCTATGGTGACGGCCCTGGACCTCGTCGAGGCGATAGCCGACTGCGGTGAGAAAGTTCTGATTGGCGGTTAGGATGGTACCGTCCAGGGCGAACTCGATCACCGCCTGCGAACGGTGCAGCGCGTCGAGTTGCCCGTCGTGATCGATGTTGCGCATCACCTGCGCAGTGATGTCGGTGGCAAACTTGACGACCCGGGTGACCCGTCCGGTACGGTCGAGCACGGGATTGTAGGTCGCTTGGATCCAGACGGCGCGTCCACCCTTGGCGACCCGCTTGAACTCGCAGGTCTGTGCCTCGCCGCGACGCAGGGCAGCCCAGAACGCGCGGTACGCATCGCCGTCACGTTCGTCGGCTGGGACGAACAGGGTGTGATGCTGCCCTTTTACCTCCGCGAGCGTGTAGCCCATCAGGTCGAGGAACAAGGTGTTGGCGGTCAGCACCGTCCCGTCAGGGGCGAACTCGATCCGCGCATGAGATCTATCGATGGCCGCCATGAGGGCGCGCAGATCGGCGTCGAACAACGGCACCGGTAGAACCCCTATCTCGACCGATTGGCGCTCTAACCATGTAGGAAACTCTGGTTAATCGAGCGTCACCGGCGAAGATTGCTACTGCACATGGAGAGTGAGCTTCATCTTCGGGTGGATGCCGCACTGGATGATGAAATCGCCGGGCTCCTTGAGCGTCAGCATGGCCTGCTTGCCCGGCTCCTGATCGCCGGCGTCGAACGCGAACCGATCAGCCTCGATGAACGCGTGGTGGACGGCGTTGTCGTCGCCGTTGACCAAGGTGACCGTATCGCCTTGGTGGAGGAATAAGTCTGTGGGGTCGTAGTGCCGGCCCTTCTGTAGCACGATCCTGATGGCGCTAGAGAGGCTGGCTTGGGCTGGCCCGAGCGCAACCATCCCCACTACAAGCGCGACACCACCGCAGCGAAGAAGGGGGGCGCGTAGATTGCAAAACGGCACGGCTACAACCTGGGTGAGAACTGTATTGGCGATAGTATCTATCGCTTCTAATGCCTGCGCCGATTAACGTGAGTCGGTATAGGCGTATAAATCTGCTATTGCTTCGTGAGCCATTGGTATGCTGGGCGGCATTTGCTTCATGTGCGCAACAGATCCGAAACCATAGGCGGCATTACCGGCGCAGTCGCGCTAACCGGCGCTGATGTTAGCTGAAACGGCGACATCGCCCGGCACGGCTGCTACAGCACTCATCTTTCCCGCAGACGTACCCGAGGTGTTCGCGACGCCGCACGGCCCGGCGCGGGTAAGCACGTGACGACAGGCGTATCCGGTCCAGTTCACCGGGCTCGCCCGTGACGCCTTGGCCGGGCGGTCGCGTGAGGGTCGGCGCAGCGCGGCGGAACTGGAGACCGCAAGCGCCGGCTCACGGCCAGATCCTCACTCCTCCGTTCGCGAAGTGCCATGACGATATCTGTTGATATTCGTCGCAGAGCCCTGGAGGCGGGCAACCAAGCGACATGACCGATGTTGAGAGTTCGATCTCACAACATCAGCAGAGGCACGCCGATAGGCGTGACCATACCGCTATGGATACGGCACAGCTCCAGTCATCGGTCCCCACCCATATCGATATAAATGACCGCACTGCGCGTGCAGCCCTCGCAGCCCGCCTAGGCGTCACCGAGGAACAGCTACGAAAAACGGTTCGTCTAGTCGGAACGCGCGTGCGGACGATCGAAGCGCATCACCGGGCTTGAGACGGTAGCCCAGGCAAATGCAGCTTGAGTCCGATCTGAGGCGTGCCGGCTACGCAGGGCAGGTCAACCATTTGATGGTTGCTTGCTGCAGTGCGATGGCTTAGCTTTGCACTGCGGGATGGCGATGGCGTCGCGATCCCGCTGCCCTTCTTGGGCGTTTCCTCCCTAGACTTCGGGCCGCTCCTTCGGGGGTGGCCTTTTCTTTGTCCGGGGCGGCCTCGGTAGCTGAACCGAGCCTCGACAGCAAGCAAGATGATGCTGACGGCGGTGATCTGCGGCGGAAGCCTGAACGATATCGATCACGATGACGTTCAGCCCAGGACTGATCGAGCTGATCCGTCTGGAGGGAACGCCATGATGAAGACCCTAGCTCTCGCGGCTGCGCTGTCGTTCGCCGTCACAGGGGCGGCTCTCGCTCAGATGCCGGCCGGCAGTGGCAGCGGCAGTGCTCAGAGCAACATGAACAACCCTGGAAGCGTGAAAAGCCCGTCAGAGAAGCGGATGGGTGGCCAGCGCGGCATGATGAGTATGCGGCACATGAAGCGCCATCGGCGTCACCACATGCGTCGTTCGCGGATGTAACTGTCGCTTGCCCCGCGGGACTGATGCCGCGGGGCTCCTGCTAAGCAGATTGGTCTGGTTCAGCGCCCCACCGAGGACGGCAGGCGTCTGTGGCCTATCCGTACTGACTATTTCCTTTGTTCAGACTCCGCCTTGGCCTTTTCGAAAGCCTCATGGCCGGTGGCACCCTGGACCGTGTCCTTGCTTTCAGGCTCACTACCGGTCGTTGGGTCCGGCACGTTGACGTTCGGGATCGGTATCGTTGGGGGCACAACGCTCACGCCTGGTCGCTTGTCGGTATCAGACATCGTTGTCTCCCGTATCACCGTGTCGCCGTCTTCCGCTCATTACGCCACAGCGCGACGGCTACACGCCGGGCCTCATAGGATCGCCGGAGAGGCGTCCCCAGCCCGCCTTGGCCCTCTGGCGCGTAGCCGTAAGCCAGCGCCCCGTCCGGCCCATAGTTCCGGTGCATCTCGGCTCGCCAGAGGCTATCGGCTGCCGTGAGAACAGACTCCGTCAGGGCAAGGCGAGCGAGGTCCGGCAAGGGAGCGTGGTGGGTGTTCATCTAATGCAACGTGCCGATCATGCGGAAGGTCCGCCCCGACACTCGCCCTCGTGCCCGCCCTCTTGAGCCCATGCCCGCGCAGCACAGCCAGACCTTAGATCGGTTGGCGACTGCGGGAGCGTATAGGATCCCTTAACCACCCTGCGCCACCATACCCTCAGCGATCGGCTCCGGCCGCGCGCCGGAAGAGCAGCACCGGGGCTAGGCCCGCGATTGGCCTCGCCGGCGCAGTCGCTTCCTATGCGTGGCTCTGTGAACACAGACGCGCCACAATTCGCTAAGCTTGGCGAATTCAGTCTCGACGTTCGCCCCTCCGAATGGTGCAAGTACCCGTCAGCGGCGAAGACCGCCTGAGGGGGCTTCTATGAAGTATGCGATCCTGTCCGTGGCCCTGGCCGCGGTGTGTCTCAGCGCGTGCGCGTCGTCGTCTGACAAGGTGGCAGCTACCTACGTCTCGCCGATCCAGTACACGAGCTATTCGTGCGGGCAGATCCGGGAGGAGTCGGCGCGCCTCGCATCTCGTGCCGCCACTGCCGCGGGGGTTCAGGATCAGAAGCGCAAGGATGACCAGGTGGTGACGGCCGTTGGCGCCGTGGTGTTCTGGCCGGCCCTGTTCTTCATTGATGGCGACAACGCGCAGACCGCTGAACTGGCCCGCCTCAAAGGCGAAATGGAAGCCGTGGAGCAGGCGTCGGTTCAGAAGAGCTGCGGTATCCAGTTTCAGCGGCAGGCAAAAAGCTGATCACACGCTTCGCACGCCCGCGCTACGCAAGGCGCCGTAAAACTTCCCTGGGTTGAACATGGCCCGCGCCTGCTGCAGCGAGATTGGCCGGCCACCGACCTCCGGCGCCCTCATCGCACCACCGCTGCCCTGCGCCTGTTTCTGCTGCCCTGCCGCGACGGCCTTCAGCGCCGAGGCGATGTTGCCGTAGGGGCTGGACTGCTGCTGATCCTGCGTGCCGGTAGCGGTCAACGGCTGGCTAGACAGGGACGCGACGTCGGGTGTCGGCGAGGACTGGCCCGGGACGGGGGCGCCCTGTGCCTGAATTCCGCCGAGCCCGAACGCCCCCGTCCCAGCCGTCGAGCCCATCGAGGCGCCAGCCGGTCGAGCGATCCCGGGCGACAGCGACTGCGGCTGGCCCGCCTGCGGGATCTGCGGCGTGAAGCTCCCGCCGAGGAACGCTGCAGCTTTGGCCTCGTGCGGGCCCATGCTCGCGACCTTGTCGGCCACGTTCCCCGGCGCGCCGCCGTTGCCCGCGTCGGAGGCGCCGTACAGGCCGGGGCGCCCCGCGTTGATCGTGGAGTAGAGATCGAGCCGGTTCATGCCAGGCTGGAAGCCGCGATCCATGAGATAGCGCTCGACCGCGGGCAACTGCTCTTGGAACGATTGGCCGTCGTGAGCGCCGTAGGTCTTCTGCTCGTTCGGGCCGAACTGGATCAGCCCAACGTGCCGGCCACCCGCCCCACCCGCCTGCGACGGGGACAGGGTGCCGCCGGTCTCGTAGGACATGACGGTGGCGAGATCGAGCGGGTCGGCGCCGATGCGCTTGGCGCTGGCGATAAGTGCTTCGCGGTCGGACATCTGCGGCGTCGCCGCCTCGGCGCTGTTCGGGCCCATCATGGACAACAGCCCCGTGCCGGCTGCGGCAGCGCCGGGCCGCACCACGTCCGTCGGTGCCCCCGTCGGCGGGGTCTGGGGCTGGTAGCCGGTGAAGCCTGGAGGCGTGGCGGCCGGGACATCCTGAGACATCGCCGTCGGCGCTTGGGTCTGGGCGATCTGCTGCGCCTGCTGCTGCTGGAGAAACTGCTGGAGCGCAGGGCTCAGCGGGTTCTGGTCGTCGCCGCCCGCGAACGAGGGCAGGGAGCCGAAGCCGATCGTCATGCGGAATGCCCCGTGTTTGCGAAATCCGGCCCACTGGCAGCCGTGGCCGAATTACGGTTGTCAGTGCAGGTTCAGGGCGACGCCCGTCCTGAGCCAATTCTGAGCGATCGGGCGGCTATCGACAGAACGCCGGGGCGGGGCCACATTCTCACCCATGCGCCGCGCGGCTGAAGTCCTGACCACCCTCATCCTGTTCGCCATCGTCATGACGGCGATCGGGTGGGGCGTGAATGCCACCGTTCCAAGCGGGGTTGACTGGGTAGCTGACCGGATCGGCGATCTCGCCTTCCTCGGCATTCTCGGGATGATCTTCATCGCGGCTGTCGCTTACGCATGGCGCGGTCACCGACCGAAGGCCGGCAGGGCAGGCAAGGCCGTCGGCAGGTAGGGCCGAGCCCGATCTGCCTGCGATAGAAGCGCCGCCTGCCCGCCGCGAGCCGCGACGTTTCCGAGTGCCGCCGCCCGCTCCTGCATCCGCCCGCGCGCCTCGATGGCGTTCAGTAGCAGGTCGAGGCGATCGCCCTGGTTCAGCGTCACGGCCTCCGCAAGCTGACGGTTGCGGGCCACGTCGGCGGCCTGCCCAGCAGCATTCACACCGGCGCGGGCAACACGGCCGGCCTGCGCGAGCGCCCAGCCCTGCGGACCACCGATCGCGCCGGCGACCGTGCCGCCGATGTCGTTGCCCAGCGTCGTGCGGGGCGCCACCCGGTCGGCTGCCTGACTGCGCTGTGCGGTCTGCGAGCCCTCCACGATCCGACGGTTGGCCTGATCGAAGGCAGCCTCTCGGTTCACCGCACCGACGACACGGTCGACCGGGGCCTGCCCGTGGATCTGCGCAAGGTTGGCGGTGTTCCACCCGCCCTCACCCTGGAGGAGGTTCTGCATCGCCGTGAGGTCGTTGCGTCGGGTACCGACCGCTTGGTCGATGGCCCCGCGGGTGCCGAGCGCCATGGCGTCGCGCTCACCCTGGCTCCTGCCTGCAAGCTGACGGGCGAGGTCGGCCGGCGGCGTGGCGCCCTGACCTGACCGGAAAAGTTGCGAACCCTGCTCGACCGCCTCCATGCGCCGGGCGACGGCCGCCGAAACGTCGTTGGCCGCACCGTAGCCGGACACCTGATCGCGCAGGGCCCGGTTGAGGTCGGACACGGTCGCCCCGAGCCCGCCGTCCCGTTGGGCCACGGATCCGCGCGGCACGCCCAGCGACTCGTTGCCGTGCTCCATCATGCCGGACAACGCCACCTTGGCGTTCTGCAGGTTCTCGGCGCTAGTCTGCGGGATCGCGGCGCCGGTGAACGGGTGCTCGGTCATCAGCATGTTGCGGGCCTGGGTCAGCGCGGCACGCTGCGGCCCCTCGGCGGTACGCAGACGGTCCCCGAGGTTGGCCAGCACCTCCGTCGTGTCGATCGGGCCGGCACTCCGCACGGCATCACCGATGGCCTGGTTCGGGACCTGGCGCATGGCCGCAAAGGTGTTGGTGGCGGCCTGCGGGCTGACGGCGGGACCGAACGCGCCGTTGATGTCGTCGGCCAGCCGGTCGGTCATACCGCCCGCTCGGGCCACGATCGGCACCGTCACGGCTTCCCGGGTCTCCGGCCGGACCGCGAGGCCCTGCGCCTGACCCTGGAACGAGGGCGAGGCGTCGAGCAGCATAGCATCGGACCCAAGCTCGCCCATGCGCGACCGGATCGGAGCGACACCGCCGGAATTGGCCGCATCTTCAGCCAGCACGCGCGTCGCCGCCGGCCCGAACCCACTGGACGGCCCGAGGCGCGAGCCGATCATCTCGTAGAAGTTTCGGACGCCTGCGCCGAGGGCGGCACCGGCGGCAGGGGCGGCGCCACCGAAAGCTGCCCCAGCCGCTGCACCCTTACCGATTTCACGCAGATCACCACTGCTACGCACCGCGGCGTCGGATCCGCCCAGGGCCAAGCCTGAAGCCAACGACGCCGCAGAGCGGGCCGCAAGCCCTCCTGCACCCGCCCCGAACGCCGCCGGAGCCACTGCGATCAAGGGCGCCGTGCCGACGATGCCACCGGCCACCTCACCCGCCGTGTTAGCGTAGGGGTGCGCGGCCTTCACGTCGTCGCCGTAGGCCTGGGCCTTCGCCAACTCGTCGTCGTAGCCGGTGCCGCCCTGGTAGGCGCGCAGGGCCGCGTCGGCGCGGTCGATGCCGCCGAGAATGTACGGGCCGGCCACCGGGATGCCGTCGACAAGGCCACGAGCGCCAGCGTTCAGGGCGCCGGTCTCCCGACCGGTGTCGGCCGTGGTCTGGTTCGCCTTGAAGGCCGCGAATTCCGCTGGGTCGAAGCCACCGGGCGCAGCCGACGGTGCTGGGCCACCAGTAGCCTGTTTGAAGGCCTCGAACTCGGCCGGGTCGAACGTGATGCCGCCGGCCATCTACAGGCCCTCCTTGTGCATCTGCGCGAAGGCGTCGGCCTTCGACATGCCGCCCTGGATCAGAGACTGGTAGCGAGCAGCGGCACCGCCGACCGGCGCGGTCTGACCCTGCTGGCCGAGCTTGGGCGGGGTCGGCATTTCCGGCAGGTAGACCGCGCGGCTGGGGTCAGCGCCGTAGGAGGTGGCGAGGTTGCGGTAGCGCTCGGCCACGCCCTCGGCGGTCTTGCGGGCGGTGCCGTAAAGCTCGGACGCCTGCCCCAGGAAATCCTTGCGCTGGGTATCGGACAGGAATTCGCCAGTCAGCGCCTTGTTGTAGGCGTTCAGCACCCGCTCGGGGACGCCGGCGGCGTTCTTGGCCGTGGCGTACTCGCCCTCTCGGACCACCGAGCCTGGGTCGAGCATCTTCATGTACCCGAACACCAACGAGATGTCGGAGGCGGGCGAAACCGAGCCGGGGTTCTCCTGCCGCTGCTTCGTGGCCGCGATCAGCCGACCGTAGCCGTCGTGGACGTCCGCGAAGGTGCCGAGCTGCTTCGAGAACTCGCCGCGCAGCTTGGTCTCCGTGTCGAACCCGTCCGGCTTGGCAGACGGCACTGTCAGGATCGGCTTCTGCGTGCCGCGGTCGTAGAACGTCGTCCCGGGCTTGCCTGCGAGCGGCGGCGGCCCGTCGTTGAACGTGACCTTGCCGTTCGGATCGGCCCACGCCGCCCGCGTGTCGTTGTCGGGGATGCCGACCTTGCGCCGGGCGTCGATGTCGAGGAGCGGGGTCTGCTCCTTGTCGGTGGCGACCGCCTTGGCGTTGCGCTCCTTCACGGCGGGGTCGGCCTCGCTGCCCGGGATGAACTCCAGGCTCTGCCCGTCCGCACCCAGCCGGTAGCCGGCCGGCGGTCCGCTCGCCGGACCCACCAGGTTGCCCTGCCCAGGCACGCCGCCGTTCTTGTTCAGGTCGTAGATCTGGCCGCCGATGGTCTGCAGGTTCGGCTTGGACTGCGCCAGCAGGTTCGTAAGCATGGTCGGGTTGTACATGCCCGCGGTGGCCTGCTCGTGTGAGAACCCGGCCTTCCGCAACGAGCCATAGGTCGCTTGTGCGCCCTGCTGCTGCTGCAGGAATTTCACCTGTTCGAGCTGGTTCTTGAGCGAGCCGGCCTGGCTGCTGTCGTAGTGCTGCATGGCAGCCCCGACCGCCGGTCCAATACCACGCTGGGTCAGCAGGCCGATGCTGAGCGAGCGCAGGAAGTTCGATCCGTCCGGGCTGTTCAGGCCGTTGATGAAGCGATCCATGAACCCAGGCTGTGCACCGGCACCGCCGGCTTGACCGGTCGCCGTGGCCGCACCGGACGGGGAGACCGCACCCTGTGGCGTACCGAGCGAGCGCGGCTGATCGGATAGGCGCTGCCCCGTGAGCGGATCGAATTCACCAGCGCCACCAGGATACCCGCCAGTCGGCGTAGAGCCAGGCGCAGCCTGATCCGTCCCGGGGCTATTCGGATGATAGGCGCTAGTCGCCACGAGCTGCCCACGCAAAGCACCGGGGTTCGTGCCAGACACCGAACCCGTCGCCGTCGGCGCGGCCAGCAGGTCGGCTTCACTCGGACGCTGCGGCGGGAGCGGCACGTTGCGCTGGCCGGAGGGGTCCGCTGAGCCCCCGAACGGGTTGACGCCGCCACCCATACCGGCGCGGTCGTACAACAGCGCGTCGGGTGAGCCCGGCAGGGAGCCGAGCGCGGCGCGATCCTGTGGCGAGGCCATGGCCTGCTCCATCCGCCGCGTGTCCGTCTCGGACATCGCCACCGGCGAACCACCCCGTTCAGGCGCCGGGTCCGCGGCCTTCGGGTCGACCTGGCCGAGCAGGCTGCTCGGCGCGGCCGGCGGGGCGTTAGCCGGCTGCCCCTGCCCCTGCAGGGCCTGCATGACCATGGCCTGCTGATCCGGGCTCAGATCGGCGAATGCGGGGATACCCCCGAAGGAGAGACCGGCGCTCATCGGTGCGTCCGTAGGTTCGAGAGGGAAGTCGGGTCGCTAAGCATCAGGCCGACCCCGCGGAGCCGCACATCGCGCCAAGGGTCATGAGCCGATTGCCCGCCTGAAGCTGAAGCTGCTCGAACACCTGCACGAGGCTAGCGAGGTCGTGGGCCGTGCCGGTGCCATTCTCCAGCAACGACGCAGCCTGTCCGCTCACCGTCTGGAGGCTCCGGAAGCTGACGGCCAATTCGGCGCAAGCCACCGCGATCTGCTCCTGCAGAGGCGTCGGCGGGTCATCGACCGCGAGCACGGCGGGCGGCACAAGCTCGGAGGCGTCGAGATGATCCATCACGCACTCCTCAAGCCGCCGCACGGCGCTTGCCGCGGGTCTCGGGTCTCGTGGCGCCAGTGCGGACCGGGGCTGGCTCCTGCGGCGTCGCATCCCGCAAAAGCGCCTGCATCAAACCGAGCCCGCCGCCAGTGCCGGGATGCGCACCGCCCGCCATCATCGAAGCTGCGTAAGCACCGAGACCCTGCGATAGAGCGGCGGCCTGCGGGTCATGGGGCGAATGCCCTTCAACCACGATGGTTACGCCCGGCCGGTCAGCCGGGGGAGCAGCCGGCGGGGCCGAACCGCCAGAGGGATCGCCCTTGGCCTTGCCCTTCTTGCCCTTGGCGGCCAGACGGGCGGCCTCATCCGTGGCCTTGCCGTAATCGACGCCGAGCATGTCGCCGAGACCGATCGGGCCGACAGCATCGGGGCGCTTCTCGGCCACCTCGTGCGCCAGCAGGCCGATCTGTGTCCTTGGATCGCCGCGGTAGTTGTAGCTGTAGATCGGCTGCCCGTCCTTCAGTTCACCGACGGGCTGGATGTTCTCTTTCAGGCGCTCATCCGAGCCGAACATGCCGCCGAGGAGCGCGCCGCCCACCGTCGCGCCGCCGCCCGTCCCGAGCGACAAAAGCCCGGTTCCCAGGCCCAGGATCGACTGCATCGCGCTTGGACCGCTGGTCTTGGTCTGCGAGGTGCCCTGTGTGACCGTCTGGCCACCTTGTGATCCGATGCTCAAGGGGTAGGCCGCGTACTGTGACAGGGCCTGCCACGGGGTCTGCTGCTGCTCCTGAAAGAGCTGCTGGGCGGCCTCAAGGCTCTGTTGCGCCTGCTGCTGCTGAAGGCCGCCGACCTGGAGCAGGTTGCTCGCCGGGGCGTAGCGGAGGGCGTCGACGGACGGTAGCAGTCCGGCACCCTGAATTGCCTGCGCCTGCCCGGTCTGCCCGGCACCGATGAAACCCTGCGCCTTCGTCACCCCCAAGTTGCTGTTGAACTCGTCGCCGCCGAGGACCTGCCCAAGCACGCCAGCCTGCGCGGCCTGCTGCGCCTGACCGAGGCCGGCACCCGCAAGGCGCTGGCTGTTGTTCGTGCTCTGAACGGTGCCGATCTGGCCGAGGATGTTGGACCCGAGACCCGATGCGGTCTGCCGGGCGGCGTCAATCTGGCTGTTGGCCGAGAGCTGCCTCTGAGCCTCCGTGTTGTACTGGTTGGCATACAGCGCAGTGTCGGTGTCGTTGATCGCCTTGGTGGTGGCGCCCGCGAAGTTGCCCGAGCCGTATCGCCCCGACTTCGCGTAGGCCTCCTTCACCGCGTTGGCGGCGTTCTGGTTCGAAGACTGGACGAGCGCCTGCACGTAAGGGTTCGTCGTCGGGTCGAGGTACTGACCCGAAGCCACGCCCGACAGGTTCTTCTCGGCCGCCGACATCTGCTGCGATTTGTCGAACAGCCCCTGCAACTGCGGAACCGTCGTCAGATCCCGCGAACCGTTCATGAAGGCGTTCGCGGTCTGATTGATGGGATTGGAGGCCGAGCCGATCTGATCCGCCAGCCCCGAAAGGCGGGAGGTATCGACGTTCGGGACGGCGGACAGCATGCCGAGGCCCTGCTGCGTGGTCGCGCTGATCCCGTTGGAGCCGAGCAAGCCCTGCAGGTAGCTCGTGCCAATGCCGCCTGCGTTGTCGGACGCGGCCTGATCACGGGTGCTTTGGATCCCGGCAGACTGGTCGTTCGAGAAATCCGCGACACGCTGGCCCCCGTAGATCTGCGAGCCGACGCCCGACTGATACAGGTTCTGCGCGTTGGTGAGCGCCGACTGCAGCCCCGGGATTGCAGGCGCCCAAGGGGTCTTGTCCGTGACCTGGGTCGAGTTCTGGGTGCTGGTCTGTCCGCCGCCCATGGCTGGCTCCTCTAAGCGGCGCTCGGGGGGTCGCCTGCAGCCTTCAAGAAGGTCACGGCAGATCCGCAGGCGGCAAGTTGGGTGTTCAGGATGTCGATCTGCGCAAGCACGGTCGCGAGCGGGGCGCTGTCGTCCAGCATCGCGACAAGCTCGCTGAGCGTGCCGTGCGTGATCTTCGCTCCAGCGCGCAGCCGTTCCCAGGCGAGAATAGCCGAGCAGTCCGGGGGTGCCGGCCGAGGGGCGCGGGCCGGGAGGCGGCGGACCTCGCCCATCAGGCGGCGACCTGAAGGGCGACGACCGGCGCGGCCGGCGGGGTCGAAGACGGGTCGTCAGTCTCGACGCTGGCCGTGATGGCAGCGCGCACCAAGGCAGATGCGTTCGTGCCCCGGCGCTGAGCAGCCCCACGAAGGGCGGCGCGCAGCCCGCGGTCGATGCGGATCAGCAGAACAGTGTCGAGATTGGCCGGTCGCATTGCGAGCCTCCCTTTACTCGATTGGAAAGTAGAGGGTTGCGCTGACGAGTATATACAACGGAGAAAGCAGTTTACCGGGACGTTCCTGTTTGGTTTAAAGTATGCCTTATTTTCTCTATGGCAGATTGTCGCACTTAAACCATGGGCCTGAACACGGATTTCACATCCTCCAACGAAATCGTTCCGCTAAGAACGCCAGCGAAAACCTTACTCAGCGCCTCAAAATTATGGATGTCTGAGAGATGGGCATACTCGTCTAGCTTGCGACGGTCTGCTTCGGACGTGTTTTTACCTTTCCCGCTCATGTCATCAGACAGAGCCTTCGCCATTCTTACCAACTCTTCACGGTCAACCTTGCGAACCGGCGCTGTCAAATCTTCAACAAGTTGAGTCACGCCGGCTCGAATAGCTGCACGAGTTGGTTCGTGCGACTTCCAATCTTTCGACCCTAAATGCGTGCCAGATTTGTCGGTGTAGTTCTCAATAGTGCTGACCAAACTCGATATGCGCGACACCATTATATAAAGTTGCTCGCTGCCATTGAGCAGTGATTGCGCCAGAGATGCCGTCTGGAAGCTCTGATCTACCCGGCGCTCAATCTCTTCGCTCATCGAACGCCCAGCCTTGTCGGCGGCCACCACGACGAGGTCTCGCGTCTCATCGCTCATCCGGAACGCGTAGTTCCGCCGCGTCCCCTTCCCCGGCGCCTTTGGCGGCCTGCCCGGCCCACGCCGTGGGGTTTCTCCAGCAGTCGCCATCGCTTTCCCTTCCTGCACCATAATATCCCTAATAATCCTGGTGACAGGAATTGACAACGGCCCCGAACAGCGCAAGTTTGCATTCTGTCATTTTATCCGGTGACAAAAGCGAGGCGCAGATGAGCGGAGTGGCTGAAGGGGCGGCCAGTGCGGCAGCAAAGCGTAGGGCGACTATCGCCGCCCGGATCCACGGCCCCACTCCTGAAGACTGGATTGAGGTGCTGACCAACCCGACGACCGGCCCTGTCGTGGCTGGCCGGTTCTGCGGCCTCGGCAGGAATGCGAGCTACAACAGCTGCGAGACGGGCGATCTCCCGCAGGCATTTCGCGCGGGCGGCCAATGGCGCGTGCCGACAGAGCCCCTGCTGCAGAAAGTCGGATTGGTTGGGCTCGATGCCCGAGAAGCCGCCTTGCGCCGCGCCCGTGAAGCGATCGCCGCTCGCGCCGCTCAGCGACGCGACGCCCGCCTTCATGGCTCCTCCGAGCCCATCGCCGCCTAGCCCCGCAAGATCGGCGGGGCGCTCCCCCGCTGGCCGGATCCATCCGCGCCGTGCCGGCCGGCGCAATCATCAGGATCGATAGACCCATGAATGCAGAAACCCCCGCCGTGGGCACGGCAGGGGCTTCCGGGAAGAATGTCGGTTACCAGCGCGACATCCCCGAGATAGCCTCGACCCCCTCGCAAGTCCAGATCGCCCGGCTTCAGAAGCGGTTCGATTTCAGTCCATCGGTAGCTGCCGCGGTGGCTTCGCTGGCTTATCCGCAGATCGATAGCTGGCAGGTGGCGCGATGAACGCCCCCGTCTATCACTTCACCGACACCGCCCGCCTGCCGCACATCCTGTTTTCAGGCGAATTGCGGGCCGGCCGCAATCAGATCGGCGGGTTCCCCGATCCAGACTTCCTCTGGGCGACCACCTCGGCCACCGGAGACCGCACGGCTTCGGCATCTATGCCGGCTCTTCGCGAAGGCCGTGTCCGCCTCGTGCGGTTCACCTTGGCCGCTCAAGATTTCGAGCCGTGGGACACCATCGTGTCACGCGTCCCCGCGTGGACGCCGAACCACGTCGAAAGGCTTGAGCGGGCTGCGATCGGCAAGAGCCGTCCTCAAGATTGGCGGTGCAGGCTCGCCCCCCTGCCCGCGGATCAGTGGGTCGGCATCGAGACCCGCAGCTACACGGACAAGGTTTGGCGGCCCCTGCCGACTCCGTGGTCGGTGATACCCCTCGATGCGCAGTCCTATGCCGTCCAGATCGGGGCGAAGGTCTACGCTTCTACGGCAGTGCCAGGGCCGCACGGAATGGCGGCCTACGTGCCTACGGTCCTCAATGCGGAGGACGCGGCATGACAGTCGCCCTCACCAGCACCTCGCGCGCCAGGGATGGCGCGCCCCCCGCTCTCGCATTCGAAGCCGCCGCCGAGGCCGCCGAGATCGCCCGCACCTACAGCGAGACTGCGGCTGCCTTCGCCATGATCGGCGACCGGCGCGGGTTGGCCTACGCCCTCCGCTGCGCCAGCGCCGCGCTCCTGACCGCCAGCCAAGCCGTCGAAGCGATGCGCCCGTCCGATGGGGGCGCCCGCTGATGTCGGCAAAGCTTCCAGCCCGCACCCCGCCGGAGTTGTTCGCCGTCCTGGCGGCGGATCTTCGATACTTCGAGCGCCGCCCCGAGCGGCGGCATCGTCTGCGCCTCGCAGCGCCTGTTGAGATCGAGGAGGGCCGCCGCAAAGCGGGCCTCATCTTGCCGCCTGAAGGTCTGCGCGCGTTCTGCGCCATCCTCCGGCTTTCTCCCGGCAGCCTGCATCGCGAAATCGGTTTTGCCATCAACGTGGGCGAAGTCGATTTTGACGAGAAGACCGCCGCGGCCGCCTATCTGCGACTCTGCACGCAGGACGTGACGAAGCCGCCGACTGGAGCCGACCTGTGGCACGCCGTGCCCGCCCCTGCGGCGATCGGCGAATAGCGCATGACGGTAGCGCCGCCCGTCCCCTCTGGCGTTCCGGGCCTGACCCCGACGCAAGTCCGCGCGCAACTCGCGCGGATGAGGTGGACGGGCGCGCTGCCGATCGTCGCCCATGACGCTGTCCACACCGGCGCCGGGAAGGCTCCTGGCATTCGTGCTTGGCAGCAGCGCGCCCGGTTCGAGGGGCCCGAGACCACGGCCGACGACTTGGAGGATTGGCGCAAGAAAGAACGCCAGTGGCCGGGCACCGGTATCGCCTGCGGCAACATCATTACCATCGACGCGGATTTTGCGACCGACGCGAACCTAGCGGAAACAGTGACGGCGCTCGCCTTTGAGGTGCTTGGGCCGACCCCGTTCCTGCGACAAGGACAGGCCCCGAAAGTTGCGGCCGTCTACCGTGCGGCCGAGCCGGTCGCATCCATCAGCCTGAAGACAGCGGACGGATCCGGCGATGGTATCGACGTGCTCGCCGAGGGCCGGCAGTTCGTCGCCTATGGCGTCCACCGGAAGACGCTGAAGCCCTACACCTGGATCGGCGCAGAGAGCCCGCTGACGGCTGGGCCTGAGGAAGCGCCCGAGATCACGC
>NZ_JALNUM010000095.1:0-24140 GCF_026540795.1 Methylobacterium sp. GC_Met_2 | reverse complement strand
CCCGTACAAGTCGCTGCCGTCCAGGCAGTTCTGGTCCAATGCTGTTACGAATGTGCCGCCTTTCGCCCTGAATCTGCGCTCAAGCGACAACTTCACCATCTCGTCCGACGACCGGGTAGCCACGGCCGGTTCCTGTTTCGCGCAGCGCGTGGCGGCCGCTCTCCGTGCCTCGCAGTTCAACTACTACGTCACCGAGACCGCGCCCGCTGGCATGTCGCACGCCCAAGCTCAGACTCTTCAGTACGGCACATATTCGGCCCGCTACGGCAATCTGTACTACACGCGACAGTTCGTGCAGCTGTTCGATCGGGCAACCCAGTCATTCAAAGGTAGCAAGCAACTACTCCGAAGCGGACATCGCCTGCTGTCTTCACTTCCGACTGCCGCAGCTCCTTGCGATTGAGCACAATGATGCGCCCGCGCCCGGAGCGCATGAGCTTGGGCTGTTGATCCCCGCCGATGCGCTCCGGGTCGGCGAAGTATCACGCCATGACGGGCCCGCCGCCGCCTACTAAGGCCCGACGCTGCTCGACGGCTGCGTCGTAGAGCGCCTGCTCGTCCTGCTTGTGCTTGATCGAAAACCGGATCAGCGCCGCTCCGCACGCACACGCGATCGCGGCACCGCCGAGGATGAGGAAGCAAAGCTGCACGTTGCCGGTTCCGCGAAGCAGGAAGCCGGCTGCAACGCCTCCGATGTTGCCGCCGGCGCCGATGATGCCGGCAACGCCACCAAGAACCTTGCGGTCGATGAACGGCACAAGCGCGTAGAGCGAGCCGCACGCCATGTGTGTGAACAAGCCGAACACAAGCATGGCCGTAATGGCCAGGCCTACAGCCCCTGCCTGCGAGAAGGCGACGAGGAAGATGCCTTCCCCCAGCATCAGGCCAAACAGCAGCCACGTGCGTCCGTCGAGCCCATTGGTGCGGGCGACGCGATCCGACAGCAGGCCGCCAAGTGCGCGCGCGAACAGCGCGAGCAGTCCAAACGCACCGACCGCGTACCCAGCGTCGACCACCGAGAGGTGATAATGATCGTAGTAGTAGGTCACCGCGATGCTGTGGACGAACAGCTCGACGCCGAACGAGGCTCCGTAGCAGGCTGCGAGCAGCCAGACGCGATAGTTCCGCGCGGCTGTCTTCATCACGTCCCAGCCGCCCTTCTTGCCGCTATCGACGGAGATCCCCTGGCGGCGTAGATCCGGAACGTTGCCCTCCGGCGTGTCCTGCGTGAAGCGCCAGTACAGGCCCGCCATGATCAGCATGAGCACGCCCGGCACGAACATCGAGTAGCGCCAGCCAGTGCCTTCGCTGACGCCGAAAGCGACGATGCCTCCGACAACGAGCGGCATCACGCTCTGCGTGAAGCCGCCGCCTGCATTGCCCCAGCCACCGACTGTGGCGTTGGCAGTCCCGACGACGTTTGGCGCGAACATCACTGAGGTGTGGTACTGGGTGACGACGAAGCTCGCGCCGATGATGCCGATGAGGAGACGGAACACCAGGAACGAGGTGTAGTCCCAGGCGAAGGCAATCCCGAAGACAGGCAGTGAACCCAACGCCAGGAGCAAGGTGTAGGTGATGCGCGGTCCGTACTTGTCGCACATCGGACCGATGACCATGCGGGCCAGGATGGTCGCGAACACGCCGGCGATGGTGATGTTGTAGATCTCTCCACTCGTCAGCTTGAGATCGGCGCCGATGATCGGCATCAGCGGCGCGGTCGCAAACCACGCGAAGAAACATACGAAGAAGGCCATCCATGTCAGGTGGAAGGCGCGCATCTGCGGGGTCTTAAAACTGAACAGATTGATTTGGATTGCCTTCTGCGAGGCCATGACGGCGGCTCCCTGAGCATGTTGAAAGGGCACAAGGTCCCGTGCGCGACGAGGAAGTCGCGCACGGGGGCACGAAGCTTCAGGCGGCAACGCCAAGCTTGTGGGCGATCGCGACCAGCAACTCGTGGTTCGAGCGCATCATTTCGGCATTGGACTTCAGGAGCCGGGCGTTCGACTCCATCAGAGCATGGTTGGAGGCCATCACCTCGGCATTCTCGGCGAGCGTGGTGGCATTGGCCTTCACGACGGACTGGTTCTTCATCAGCGCGTCGGTGTTGGTGGCGATTTTCTCGGAGTTGGCTTCGAGAGCATCCTTGTTGCCTTCGAGCAGGGAATGGTTGCCGCTCATCAGCGAGTGGTTGGTCTCAAGCAGGGTGTGATTGTCATCGAGCTTGGCCTTGTTGGCCTCGATCGTGTGATGGTTCGAGGCCAGCGTACCGGCATTGGCCTCCATGACCTTCTTGTTGCCGGTCAGGAGCGTCTTGTTGGCCTCCAGCAAGGTGTGGTTGCCGGCCAGAGCTTCACTGTTGCCCGTGACCGTGGCGCTGTTGGCTTCGAGGATCGAGGCGTTCTTCGCTAGTGCCTCGGTATTCTCGCCAAGCTTATCGCTGTTGCCCGCGATCGCGATCTTGTTAGCCTGCACGACGGTCGAGTTAGCCTTTATCGCCGAGGCGTTCCCGACGAGCGATTGATGGTTGCTCTTCAACACGCTCTTGTTGGCCTCAAGCGCAGCGTGGTTTTCGCTGATCGTCTCGGCGTTGGCGGTGAGAATCTTGTTGTTGCTCTTGAGTGCCGTGCTGTTGGCCCCGACGGTGTCGTGGTTGGCCTCCAACAGTTCGTGATTGCTCTTCAGGGTCGCGGCATTCGCTTGAAGCATGCCTGAATTCTTAACGAGCAGGGTATGGTTGTCGTCGAGCGTGACTTGGTCGGACATAGTATTTCTCCCTATCTATAGTTCCAGATAAGCGTATCGTCCGCATAGCTACCCGATCGCCGAAACGTGGCGTCAATTCGACCAGGTGCTTCGGAAGACGCTGCGCTGCGTCAGTGCTTCAATCGCGAAGCAACATGCTGTTAGATTAGACTAACGTGCCGGTGAATTGAGCATATCCTGGTCCACGGCGGCGTGAACGAGAGGCGATGTGCGAGCCGGTCGAACGCTGCGCTGCGTCTATAAATTGCGAAGCAGGGATCGTGCCGCAAACATAGGATATTAACGGATCGACTGCGGCATCTTGTGCATGGGGCTATCGCTCGGCCGTGGTTCAGCTTGACGATACCCGCACGGCGCAGGCCGCCGGTTATCGCGTACCAAACCGCTTATTTTTTGTGATTAGGCGACCTCGTCGGGTCGGCGTCTCGAAATATGAGATGAGCTCAAGCGCCATAAGTCGCCGGCGTCGAACCGCGCGTCTTGCTGTTGGGAATTTCTGTCGACTACTCATGCATTGGAATCATGAATGAGCCAGACGTAGCCATCGCACCAGTCGACGTGCCTGCTCTGAGCTCTTTCAATCTAAAAGCAGTCTGGTCGCTGTTGGCCAGCTTCAGTCGGCCGCTGTGCGCCCGTTCTCACCGTTCCGTCAAACTCGGCAACTGGACATAAATGGCATCCTCGATCCGATTGGGCAAAGCTCACGGCGAAGCCTGCGTTGATCGGACTGGGTGGCGCGGCGGGGTCACGACCGGCAGGGGTATGGTCGGTGCAGCCGCTGGCGGCGTCGACCGGCCTCGATAGTCGCTGCCGGAGTACAGGCGACGGGCAGGAGGGCTCGCGTCGTTCAGTCCGCCGCCCGGGACGATAGGTCTAGGTCCGCTCAGACCGCCTGTGACGGCCTGCATCTATTGTTCGCTGCCACGCTCGGCTGCGGCTCCCATCGGAATTCGGAGACTAAGCAGCCATCGGCGCGAAAGATGCCCTGCCAACCGCACTTGCCGACGATGACCGTCACACGCGAGCGTCCCGCGTCTCGGCCGTAGCCACGATCAAGACGGCTGCCGATGCGGCCAAAACCTGCCTGACGCCGCAATGCCCACTCGCTCATTCCGAGGCGGTGCGCCAACTCCGCAGGCGCAACGAGCCAACCACCCTGCTCATCGAGGTCAAGGCGCACGCATTAGTCTCCACATCTAGAACAATTGCTTCCTATGACAGCCCACGCACGGTGATGTGCGCGCGCGGGCCGCTCTCGTCGTAACCGAGCAGCCGCCCGGCTCCGGCCCCAGTCTTTATTCAGCCGCCTCCCGGGCCGGCGACGGCACCGAATACAGCCAGATCTCGCCATCGCTGACCCGAGTCTGATAAGTGGCGAGGCCGAGTTGCTCGTGGCTCGTGCCGCAGCCGGACCTCAGGTCGAAGGTCCGGTCATGCAGCGGGCACATCAGCGTGGTCCCGCCGAGCAGTCCATCCGCCAAGGGCCCCTGCCGGTGGGGGCAGAAGGCCTGGGTTGCGTACACCGCGCCTTCGGCCGTGTGGAACACGGCGATTTCCAGGTCGGCGACCCGGAAGGTGCGTCCCTCACCCTTGGGGATCTGGTCGATCGAACCGAGCAGCACTTCGGCGGAGGTCATTACACGTCCTCCTTGGCGGGGATGACGGAGGTGAACTGGTTGGCAGTCTTTGGCGCCACCGCTTCGAGCCACGGATCCACCGTGGCGGCGATCGAGGCTTCCATGGCCGCGTCGAGATCGGCACAGATCCCCTCGCTGTCCTCCACCACCACGGCGCGGACCCGCTCGAGGCCGATCCGCTCCATGAAGGTGTAGGTCCGCTCCTTCCACTTCGCGTTCTCGCGGTAGAACTGCATGAAGCGGCTGCCAATCAGCATCGCCTCGGTCTCGTCCTTGGCGGTGGTGAGCAGGTCGCCTTTGCGAATATGGGCGCCGGCGGCGCCGCCGACGTAGATCTCCCATTTGCCTTCGCCGATCGCGACGAAACCAACATCCTTCACGTAGGCCTCGGAGCAGTTGCGCGGGCAGCCGGCGGTCGCGAGCTTAAGCTTGGCCGGACTGTCGATGCCGCGGTAGCGGCGCTCGATGCGCTGGGCGAAGCCCATGGAGTCGCCGAGGCCGAAGCGGCAGAAGTCGGTGCCGATGCAGCTCTTGCAGGTTCGATAGCTTTTGCCCCAGGCGTAGCCCGCTTTGAAGCCGAGATCGCTCCAGATCTTGGGCAGATCATCCTTCTTGAGGCCGACGAGATCGACGCGCTGCCCGCCGGTCAGCTTCACCAACGGGACGTTGTACTTTTGTGCGACCTGGCCGATGCGCACCAGTTCATCCGGCGTGCAGACGCCCCCGGGCATCTCGGGGATTACCGAGAATGTGCCGTCCTTTTGAATGTTGGCGTGAACGCGGTCGTTGATGAAGCGCGCGTCGCGCTCATCCTCGTACTCGCCCTTCCAGACGGTGATCAGCAAGGAAGCGAGCGCAGGCTTCGCGCCGGGATCGACCTCGCCATTCCCCAGCTCGCGGAACACCGAGGAGACCGACTTGAGGCCGCGGGTGACCACCTCCCTCATCAGTTCCGGTTTCCGCATCGGGATAGTCGGTACGTAGTAGTGGACGGATGGATCCTCCTCGACCTCACCGCCCAGGAACCACGAGACGAGTTCAGTCACCTCGCCTTTACAGGCGCCGCAACCCATGCCGGCGCGAGTCTGAGCCATCACTGCCTTGGAGCTGCTGGCGCCGGCCACAACACAAGCGGCGATACCCGCCTTGGTCACGCCGTTGCAGTTGCAGACCTGCGTCTCCGCCGGCATCTCGTCGTAGGTGACCTTGGCGGAGGGCGTACCGAGGTCGAACATCAGCGACAGCCGCTCGTCCGGCAGCGGTGCGTCCTGTGCGAAGGCCTGCATCAGGAACGGCGCCTTGGATATGTCGCCCATCAGGATGCCGCCGACGAGCCGGCCGTCGCGCACGATCAGCTTCTTGTAGGTGCCGCGCTTCGGCTCGGTAAACTGCACGACCTCGTCGTTGTCGTCCGTGGGATCGGTGATGCCCATCGAGGCCAGCTCGACGCCCATCACCTTTAGCTTCGTGGCGAGCTTAGAGCCGTGATAGGCCGCGTCAACGTTGGTTCGGGTGACGTGCTCGGCGAAAACCTTTGCCTGCTCATAGAGAGGCGCTACCAAGCCGTAGAGGCGCCCGCGGTGCTGCGCGCACTCCCCGACCACGTAGATGTCGCGGTCGTCGAGAGACTGCATATGGTCGTTGACGACGATGGCGCGTTCGACAGTCAGCCCCGATAGTTGGCCAATCTCAGAGTTCGGCCGAATCCCGGCCGCGACGAGGACGAGGTCGCACGGCAGCTCCGTGCCGTCCTTGAACCGTAGCCCTTCGACCTTGTCGGTGCCGAGAACTTCAGTGGTGAGCTTCGACGTGTGGACCCGGATGTCCATGCCCTCAATGGTCTTCTTCAGGATACCGCCTGCGGCCACGTCGAGCTGCATTTCCATGAGGTGACCGGCGAGATGGACCACGTGCGACTCGCAGCCCAGCACGGTCATGCTGCGGGCGGCCTCAAGGCCGAGAAGGCCGCCGCCGATTGTGACGGCGATCTTGCTGCGTCGGGCGTAGTCGACGATCTGTCGGCAATCCGCGATGGTCCGGTAGCCGAAAACGCCGGGCTTGAGGCTGCCGTCCTCCATCCGCACGCCCTGCATGGGCGGGATGAAGGCGCGGCTGCCGGTAGCGATCATCAGCTTGTCGTAGCGCGCCCGCACGCCTCCGTTCGAGATGACTACCTTGGCCGCGCGGTCGATCTTCTCGACGCGGTGACCGGCATGGAGCGTGATGCCGTTCTCAGCATACCAAGACAGCGGATTCATGGTGATCCCGTCGGCGTCCTGGGTCCCGTTCAGGATCTCGGAGAGCAGGATACGGTTGTAATTGCCGTAGGGCTCGTCGCCGAACATCACGATGTCGAACATCTCGGCGCCGCCCCGCGCCAGCACCTCCTCGACGGCGCGCGCGCCGGCCATGCCGTTACCGACGACCACTAGTTTTTGTTTGCTCATAGGTCCGTCCTGCTCCGCCGCTCGGATGACGATCCGTCTGTTTGCTAGCGCTCAGATTTCGAGGAGACCGACGTCGATCACGACCTGACCCGTTGCTCCCTCGGGGGCGGACAGGTGGATCTCGACCTTCGTGTCCGGCGGCAAGTCTTCGACGATGGTCAGAGGCACGTTCATGCCGGCCTTGGCGCCGACCGGCAGGTAGCGGGCGGCCTTTCCAGCGATGACGAGCGAGAGGCAGACCAATTCCGACCCTGAATTGCCGGCACGCAGATAGACGAACTGCGCGCGCTTGGTGCTCGGAACCGTGTAGATCAGCGTCGAGGCCAGGAGGGCTGATCGGTCGAGTCCGGCACCCGAGTAATCGAATACGCCCTGAAGGAACTTCGGGATGGATTCCATGATGCTGTTCCTTAGCTGAGGCTCAGAGCCGTAAACTTGTGGCATTCCTGCGATGCAGGGACGTCACACTGAAGAGTAGGGGCTGCTCGCTGAAGCGAAACAGCAGTTGTCGAGAGGTCGATCACATCGTGTCGGCGTATCTAGCAATATTTTATAACAGTTTATTGGTGTTAAGTCCTCAATATTCTAGTCAATTCGTCCAACAGTATTTACATCTCAAGGCCCCTCATACGACATGCGCCACATCCGAAGTTGAGCGCCATCCATGGCTCGCCCGCACAGCTTGCACGGGATGCCCATGTCTGAACTATCCCCGGACCGGGAATTGTATGAGCCGATCGCTAAATGTCGGCGACCAGCCAGAACCTGGCTGTAAGAAACGACTGTTTGGTACCGTTCCAGGCTGGAACGCTAATCTATATTTGGCTATCGTCGAGCAACAATTTTAAGCCAACTGCCTTCCACGAGCGACATTTGCTCACTGCGCCGGCATCAGTAACATGCACGTAATAGCAAATTCTATGAGGTTCCTGCGCGATCACATTATGGTCAGGCTGGTATAGAAGGGAGTAGGCGGCTCAGATTGGCCTCCAGAACCGCGGCGGATCGTGCTCTGGCATGGGCTGCCCATCGGATCGCGCCCAGCTTTGTTGGATTATCTGCGTGTTGCTAGGGTCGTTCGAAGCGGCGCTGGGCTGTATAAAGCTAGCCTCGAACTCGGCGCGGCTGACAGTCAGACGCAGGAGCACAGGCACGCCATCAAAAGGGGCGCCAGGCTTCATGTACTCGGGCACAAACGCCCATTCGACGTCGTCACTCACGGGCAGCTTCACATCTCTTCGGGCGGACGGCCACGCGATTTCTGCAGAGCAAAGATAAAGCCAGTCGATAGGCGGCCATCCTCTTTTCCGGCCAGCTACTCCGAAACCGACCGTTTGGTCTCGGCCAGGGCCCAGCTAAATTGGCGGTCGCCTTTGAGCGGCTGGGTTGGGTGGATTTCCGCCAGTCCGCTTTCGGGCGGCCATGCATAAGAGCGGACATCACCACCGCGCCCGCACACGACCCTTTACAGACCCCCGGAATGTCCGCTGGCGGGTCGTTTGCCCACGTCATTCACTCGGGGTCTGCATTATTCAATGCTCATAAATTGACAGTATTTTGTCGTCTTGACGAATTCTGTCGATGCGCTAAGTTGATAGGCATGACGCATCGTTCTCCCGCCCACGGCGAACCGAAGTCTCGCCTACGTCGGGCCTACACTGGCCTTGTGATCGAGGTATTCCGCCTGAACGGCGATCAGCTTGCAATCGGGAACGCTCTCGGCGCCGACCTCGGGTTGACCAGCGCGCGATGGCAGGTGCTGGGCGCGATCTCGCTCTCGCCCGTACCGCTGCCGGTCGCCCACATCGCCCGCAATATGGGGCTGGCCCGGCAGGCCGTGCAGTATTCCGTCGATGAGATGCGGGCGGACGGCCTCGTCCGCCTCGAACCGAACCCGCATCATCGACGGGCCATGCTCGTCGCGATGACGGAGAAGGGCGAAGCGGCCTACCGCGAGGCGAGCGAACGCCATGGACGCTGGGCCGAGATCTTGATGGCCGATCTGCCTCCTGAGCGGATCGAAGCAGCAAGCGACTTGCTACGCGAAATCCAGCGTCGCATCGCGAGTTCGACTAACGACTTGGCTACCACCAAGCTTAAGGAAACTTAAGATGCCGAAATTTGTTGAAATGGACCATGCTGTCACGCTGGCCGATCAGCTTAAAACCGAGGAAGGCCCGGTGGTCTTGATCAACACGTTCGTCGTGCCACCCGAGGACGCTGATAAGTTGCACTCTGTATGGGCGAGCGATGCGGGGCTTATGAAGGCGCAGCCGGGCTTTATCTCCACGCAACTGCATCGTGGCATCGCGGGGAGCGGCGTGTTCCTGAATTACGCTGTTTGGCAATCGGTGGGTCACTTCCGGGCCGCCTTTAGCAACCCTGCGTTTCAGGCGAAGCTCGCTGATTACCCAGAAAATACGACGGTAAGCCCACACTTGTTCAAGAAGATCGAGGTCCCTGGTATCTGCACCGCTTGATCCTGAAGAGCGACCTCCACAGGACCATCTTGGGAGATCGAAACGATCTTCTGGATGGCCAGCCAAAGCCCGGAGCGGATCGTCCGCCTCCGGATCACTGGCCAACGTCCGGTTGCCAGCCTGAGCTGAAGTTGCCGGAAAGCTGACGAACGGCTGCTTTGGAGAAGCGCCGATGGCGGTCTGGGTGGCTGGGTTGGGTCGGCAGGAGGCTGTCCGCTTTTCCGGCAGACCTGCTCCGAAGCAGCCATTCTGCTTACGGCCAGCCCCGGCCACCGCAGTTCATCTGCGTGAATGTCTCAGATGGGTGGCTTTCTGCCAGTCCGCTTCCGGACGCCAGATGCATCGAAGCGGACATAGCCCCGGGGGCCGCTCTCAACCCTTTGCAAAAGCTCTGAACCATCTGCTTGCAGGCTGCTAGGTGACCGGAGGTACGCGGCGGAATGGATGGTGGGCCTAATTTCCAGTAGCGGGTCTCGACGGCAATCATTTCTGCTTCTGCGACCGCGATGCGCTTGTAAGAATAAGTCCTAACAGGCACAGCGCCTCTATGTCCGTGCGCCGAACCGTCACCGTCTCGATAACCCCTGAGCAAGACGTGCTGCTGCGCGCCTTCCTGGCCTCCGGTCGCTACCGATCCATCAGTGAGGTTTTGCGCTCCGCACTCCGCCTGCTGGAGCGCGAGGAAGCGGAAACTCTCGTAGCACTCAGGAACACGGCGGCGCACGGCGAGGCGGGCCGTGGTTGAAGCGGTCGGCCGAGACGCCGCATTCCTCGCGGGCGGCGGGGAGATGGGCGCGCTGATCCGTGCCCACGATTGGTCATCGACCACCCTAGGGCCAGTCGCCTCGTGGCCCCAAGCCCTCCGAACCGCCCTTCGCCTCATCCTCAACACCGGACACCCGATGTACGTGTTCTGGGGGGAAGACAGCTTATGTTTCTACAACGACGCCTACCGGGCCTCGATCGGGAACGAGCGGCATCCCTCATCGCTCGGTTGTCCAGCTCGGGAGGTGTGGGCCGAGACTTGGGACATCATCGGGCCTCAGATCGAGCAGGTTACGGCAGGGCGAGGGGCGACCTGGAACGAGAACCATCTCATCCCGATCACCCGCAATGGCCGGCGCGAGGACGTCTACTGGACCTATAGCTACAGCCCGATCGATGCCGAGGGAGCCGTCAACGACATCGGCGGCGTTCTCGTCGCTTGTACGGAAACCACCGCACAGGTGCTGACCGAACGGCGTTTGCGTGAGGCAAACGAAACGCTCGAAAAGGTTGTCCGAGAGCGCACGAAGGCACTCCGCCTGTTCGGCAACATCGTCCAGTCCGATCGCGCGCCGATCCTTGCCTACGATCACGACCTTCGGGTGATTGGGTTCAACAAGGCTCATGATACCGCCTTTCAGCGCGTCATGGGTCGCCACCAGCGAACCGGTGATCTCCTGCTTGACTTCTTCCCGCCCGATCAGGCGCAGACCCTGCGGGGGCTCATGGAGCGGGCGCTGGCTGGAGAGAGTTTCTCCGTGACCGAAGTGTTCGGTGATCCAGACCACGAGCTGCCGACGTGGGAGATCACCTATTCGCCACTCATTGATGAGGAGGGGACGATCTTCGGTGCGTTCCACGTTGCCCGTGACGTGTCGGAGCGCGTGCGGGCACAGGAGGAGCTCGCGACCGCGCAGGAAGCCCTGCGCCAGTCTCAGAAGCTTGAGGCTATCGGCCAGCTCACGGGCGGCGTCGCCCACGACTTCAACAACCTGCTCACCGTGATCAAATCGTCCACTGACCTGCTAAAGCGACCCGACCTCGCGGACGCTCGCCGGCAACGGTATGTCGCGGCAATCTCCGATACTGTGGACCGCGCCGCCAAGCTAACCGGGCAACTTCTCGCCTTCGCACGGCGGCAGGCGCTGAAGCCCGAGGTCTTCGACGCCTGCGATAGCGTGCGTGCACTCTCCGACATGATAGGGACGCTTGCCGGAGCACGGATTGCAATCGTGACCGACTTGCCGGAGCAGAGCTGCTTCGTCGATGCCGATCCGAGCCAATTCGATACCGCACTGGTCAACATGGCCGTGAACGCTCGCGACGCCATGGGCGGCGAGGGCCGATTAACGATCCGCGTTGGTGATGTTCAGCGGATGCCCTCGGCTCGTCAGCACGCGGCCATCGATGGCGATTTCGTCGCGATCACGGTCACTGACACCGGCAGCGGCATTTCCGCCAAGCACCTGGGGCAGATCTTCGAGCCGTTTTTTACCACCAAAGGTGTTGGTCAAGGCACTGGCTTGGGTTTGTCACAGGTGTTCGGCTTCGCCAAGCAATCAGGCGGCGAGATCACCGTCGAGAGCGAGATCGGTCGCGGTACTACGTTCACGCTCTATTTGCCCCGGGTGGCTGCCCCCGCCTCAACTGTAACCGACGACGAGCCGCCCGCTCTAGTGGACGGTCACGGCACCTGCGTCTTAGTGGTCGAGGACAATGCCGAGGTCGGTACCTTTGCGGTCCAAACACTAAGCAATCTCGGCTATGTGCCCGTACTGGCGGGCAACGCTGAGGAGGCCCTGGTTGAGTTGGCGAAGGACGCCGATCGCTTCGATGTGGTGTTCTCGGATGTGGTGATGCCAAGTATGAACGGTATCGAGCTGGGTCAGGAGATCCGTCGCCTCTATAACGATCTGCCTGTTCTCCTAGCCTCCGGGTACAGTCACATTCTAGCACAGAGTGGCACCCATGGCTTCGAGCTACTGCACAAGCCCTACTCGGTTGAGCAGCTTTCACGGCTACTGCGCAAGGTCGGCCTTCGGCATCGCCGTAAGCGGATCATCAGTCAGTAGCAGTATCCGCTGTTCGACCGCGGTCCTGTTAGATCGGGGCGAAACGTCCACTTTTGACGACACAAAAGGGACCGGCTGCCACCCCGATCCGAACTTGCTTGACCAAAGGCAGATGACTTCTTTTTGGACTAGACCGGCGCGATGCTGGTGACGGGGTTGGGTCGCAAGCGGAACGCCTTCACCAGAAACGTTTTTAGAGCCTTCCGGCAGAGACGCCCTCCGCTATCTCGATCTATGTTAGCTGCAGGCCGGCGCAGCTTTGCGAGCGCAGGGGTGAAATGACCGCATCAGTTCATCAGTCCGACCTGGACCCGGTCGTACATAAGATCGAAAGCATCGCCACGTTCAGGCTCTCGAACGAGGAGAGGGATGCGCTCCTGTCCCTGCCGATGCATGCGGCTATGTTTGAGGCTGATCAGGACATCGTCACTGAGGGCGATCGGCCGACACGTGCCTTCGCCATTCTCAGTGGCTTCGCTTGTACCTACAAGACCACCTACGCCGGCAAGCGTCAGGTCATGGCCTACCACGTTCCTGGTGATGTTCCGGACTTTCAGAGCCTGCATTTGCATGTGCTCGACATCAGCATCTCAGCGGTCGGACCATGCCGGGTCGGCTTCGTGCCGCACGATGCGGTCCGGCTTCTTCTGAGCGATCATCCCAGGCTCACCGACACCCTTTGGCGTGCCACGCTGATCGAGGCGGCAATCGTGCGTGAGTGGATGCTCAACAATGGTCGCCGTGAGGCTTATCCCCGGCTGGCGCACCTGTTCTGCGAACTCATCACGCGCCTTGCAGCGGTTGAGCTCGCAATCGACCAATCTTGCCACTTGCCAATGACGCAGTCCGAGATCGCCGACGCCCTTGGGATCACGAGCGTTCACGTCAACCGCGTGCTCCGTGAAATGCGAGCCAAAGGTCTAATTACCTTGCAGGGCCATCATCTGACAGTTCATGATTGGGAAGGGCTGAAAAAGGCGGCAGAGTTTGATCCTACCTACCTGCATCTCGGCAACCGCGACGCTGTAAGAGGTCAGCTCAACTAGAACGGGATTGTGGGCGGCAAGACCAGAGCGGCCTCTTGCATATCCGGATGTCTGCTTTGGGGTAGGTTAGATCGACCGGCAAAGACTGCATTGGGTCGCAAGCAGACCCTCCTCACAAAGGACCAAGCATCGGCACTTATGTGGCTTTCCGCGTTTGTTGTCGGTCAGCGGTGTGCAGGCCCGGGAGGCGATCTCTCGAACCGGTGACAGTACCATCGTGTTAAGCAACCTTTGCCGCACGGCGACTCGCGCGATCGCTCAGCCCTTGGCGGGTGCCAGGGCCGGCATCGCAGGCTTCGGCTCGCCGCCACCGAACCAGCCCTTGATGGTCCCGACGATGTCGCTTGGGATCACGATCCAGGACGGCAGAAAGCCTGACGCGCTGCCATTCCAGCGACCGGCCAGCGTCTGGCGTGCCTGCGCGTCCGAGCGGCGGATCTCCATATCGAGGATCCGCTCCTGGATCGGCAGAGTGGCGAGCTGCGCCTGGGCCGCCTGCGCCCGCTTGTTGGCCATGAACGTGTCGTCGATCGCCGCCTGGATCGCAGCGTTCTCGAAGTTGAGTTCGTCAGCAAAGCCGAGCGTCGTCACGGTGACGCCCATTGGCGCGAATTGGTCGACCACAGCCTTGTCGACGGCAGCCATGATCTCGGCCTTCTGCCGGATCGCGTCGTCGGTCGAGCGGCGGCCGAACTCGCGCGCCAAAGCGGCCTGCACGGTGCGGTGCACGTTGCCGTCGACGACCTCGGCGAGCGAGCGGCCGTAGAGCACCGAGGCGAAGCGCGCCTCATCCGTATCTTGGGAGGCCGGCTTCGTGCCGAACCAGTACAGGAACTTGGCCGCGTCCTCTTCCTTCACGAAGGCCGAGATGACGACAGAGGTCGAAAGCCCGATCGAGTCGGCAGTCTCGAAGCGGAAGCCTTGGTCGGTGCTCGACGTGCCGCGGCTGGCCGATGTCGTCCACTCGCGTGACACCGGCGTGCGGTCGACGATGATCAGGCGGGCGGCTGGGACGTAGTAGTCCGACAGCGTGCCCGTGTTGGGAAGCTTCGTATGCGGGATCTGCACGCGCTTGGCTGCGACCTTGCTCTCGCTGAGGAACCGTTCCGAACCGAACTGGGCTTGGCTGGTCTTCGTGTCCCCGCTCTCCGGGATCATGAAGGCCGACTGGTTCGGCAGGATCTCGATGTACTCGCCGTAGTCGTACTTGCTGAAGTAGGCGCGCGAGGGCTCAGGCGCGGCTACGACGCCGAGGCCGAGCAGGACCGCTGCCAGGGGCGCACGGCGGCTGGGAACAAGCCAGATGAGGGCGAGCACCGCGAGCAGCGCCAGGAACGGCATCGAAGATCCGCTCGCTAAGTCGGCGGTCGCACTCGTCTTGAGCGGGGCGAGGTCGCTGTCGGACAGCTGCTCGACGGCGGTGCGGCCAGCCACCATTCCGGCCTGGATCGAGGCGAGGCGGGACAGGCCGACGTAGGTTGCAACGGCGCCGAGCGAGAGGCCGGCGCGGGTGAGGGTGGACATGGGAGGTCTCGATAGTTCGATGCCCGGTTCGGGCGAGGGCGAATATCAGTGTTCGGCCAGCCTCTGCTCAGTGGCCTGGCGACGAAGCTCGGCCTGGAGCCGAGCAAGCGCAGCATGGAACTTTTCGCACCTGCGTAGTGCTTGATGTGGCCTGTTCAGGCCTGCCGCTCGCTTGGCGGCATCCAGTCTCGTGGGTCGATCTTCCGGACCGGGGAAGCGCGTAGCGGCGCTGCACGACGTCCGGCCACCCGGCGATCGCTCTCGATGTATCGGCGAGGCCGCAGGTTCGGCAGCGGGGCGCGCTCCTCTTCCTCCCGCTCCAGCCAAGGCGCGATCAGCGCCTTCGGCGGCAGGACCTCGATGCTCGTGAGGAATTGCAGCGCCGGCACAAGGTAGACGAGCGCCGCGTGCCAGTAGGCGTAACGCAGCTGCTCCTCGACGACCTCGAAGCCCGTGCGCGTGAAATCCAGCTTGCAGAACAGGCCGGTGTCGCGGCTATCGCCCTTCGAGATCGCGACCTCGTCGTGGCTGGTGAACCACGGCTTTCCGTCCGGCCCCTCACCGCAGGGCGTGAGCACCGTTCGCCAGAGCGTGATCTTGCCGTTCGTCGACTTCACCGGCTCGATCGCGATGCCGTCGCCGACCTCGGGAGGTCTGCGGATCGCAGCCGTTACGAGCCAGGAGGGCGTCGCGTACATCGCGGTCGAAGTCAGCACTCCGAGGTCGGCCTTGCCGCGCAGGTTGAACTGAATGGGATAGGCTGAGAGGTCGAGCGGGCACACAGCCGAGCCGGCCGCAGCCTTCTGCAGCGTTTCGCTGAGGACCTGGAGATGCGCCTCGATCGTGATCGCGTCCGGATGGGGATCGCCCATGGCCGGCGGCATCCCGGGCTCACGGCTCCAGTTGTCGACCCGACCGCCCATGGCGACCATGCGCCAGACCGGGTCGGACGCGCACTGCGGCCCGCGGATCGGACTGTCCGCACGCCGCTTCGGCAGCTCGTCGCGGATCGCCCAGCGGAGTGCGTCCTCGATCGTCATCTTGCGGCGCCTCGGTGCGCCTTGGGTGGTGCTCTGCTTCGTTGCCGGCACGGTTGGGTCCCCAATGCTGTGCCGGTTCGATACAAAGCGGCAACGGCCCAGTCGTCCGGCGCCGATTTGGACATTGTCAAGTCGATCCCGCGCGCGCCATCTCAGCCGCGTTCGTCGATCCTGTTCTTCTCGGCGACGATCTTCTCGCAGGCGCGCAGGCGCTTCCTATCGAAGGTCCGCCGCTTCATGTCGCGCGCCTCACAGAACTGCGCGATCGAGCCGCCGACCTCCCCCTCGGTCGCGATCGCCCGGGCCCACAGCAAAAGGATCTTGCGCTCCTCGGACCGGTCACCGAGCACGGTCCCAGTGAAGGCCAGGATATCGAAGGTGGCGCTCGGCTGGCTAGCGATCGCGCTGCGGAGCGTGTTGCCGCGGGGGGCGTAGATCGGCGTAAACGGCATCGCTCTGAAAGCCGTCTTCAGCCAGCGCTCCACGTCAGCGCAGGTCCAGGGTTCACAGGGCGGGTGGGGTCCGTCCGGGCGGGTGAGCATCGAGCGCGGTGGCGCGGCCCAAAGCGCCGCTGCCCGTTCTTACCATGTTCCCGCTCACGATAGCGTGGCCGCTGCGACAACATGCTGCCGCGATTGCCGCGAGACAGGACTATGCCACGCGGAGGTCTTCGACGGGCGCGATGAGCGAGCGGTAGGCGGAGATTGGCAGCGGCTTGCCGCGCAGATAGCCCTGGATCTCTTTGCACCGGTGCTGCCGCAGGAAGGTGAGTTGCTCCTCTGTCTCGATACCTTCCGCAATCACGGGGACGCCCAAACTCTCACCGAGGTTGATGATGGTCCGTACGATCGTAGCGCCTTTGGTCGTCACGCCGATCTGAGCCACAAACGACCGGTCGATCTTGATTTTGTCAAAGGGAAACGTCTGAAGGGTCGCCAGCGACGAGTAGCCTGTCCCGAAATCGTCCATCGAGATGCGTACCCCGAGACCTTTGAGGTCGAACAGCATTCTTTCAGATTTTGCCGAGCTGTTTATGAACAAGCTCTCTGTTACCTCGAGTTCGAGGCGGTCAGCCGAAAGGCCCGTCTCTTCGAGGACTTCGCGGATCATCTCGCACAGGTCGCTCTGCCGGAATTGGGCGATCGACAGGTTGACCGCGACGTCGAGCGGCCGTGCCCAGGTCGCGGCCTCGCGGCAGGCTTCACGCAGTACCCACTCGCCAAGCGGCAGGATCAGTCCTGTCTCCTCTGCCAGCGGAATGAACTGTGCAGGCGAGATCGATCCGCGGGTGGGATGCGTCCACCGCAGGAGCGCTTCGAAACCGCAGGCGTGGTTCGAGGCGACGTCGAACTGGGGTTGGTAGTGTAGTTCGAACTGCGCGGTGCCGATGGCCGCGCGCAGGTCCAGCGCCAAAACGTGCCGGTCCCGTGCTGCCGCGTCCATCGTCGCCTCGAAGAAGCAGTAGCTTCCCTTGCTCTCTTTCTTTGAACGGACCAGTGCCATGTCGGATGCGGAGAGGAGCTGTTCGTAAGTGTCGCCGTCGCGCGGGTAGGCTGCGATCCCGACGCTGCAGCCGATATCGATCCGCCGCTCACCATCCAGATAGGGGGCGCATAGTGCATCAATGATGGATTGAGCGGCTATGGCGGGCGTTTTTGAAGCATTGAGCTCGGTCGCGAGTACGGCGAACTCGTCACCGCCGAGGCGTGCCGCGATGCAACGCTTGCCGAGGATCCCTCGTAAGCGAGCGGCGACCTCCGTGAGTAGGCGGTCCCCGGTCGGATGACCGAATAAGTCGTTGACTTGTTTAAATCCATCTAGATCAATACAAAGGAGCGCTACATCCTCCCTGCTCTTGGCGCAGATCTCCAGTTCGCGTGCGACAACCTCTTCGAACTGTACGCGGTTCGGCAATCTGGTCAGTACGTCGTGCCGCGCGAGAAAGCGCAGACGCTCCTCACTGCGCCGGCGCTCTGTGACGTCCTCGTGCGTGCAGATCCACCCCCCGCCGGGAACGCTCACGCGAAGGACGCTGATGTCCCGATCGTTGGCCAAGCGAACGATTGTCGCGGCCTGCGGCACCGCATCCGATGTCGGGGGCGTGATGACCATGTCCCAATTGTTCGCGGCATCCCCACGCTGCGCGAGAACGACCCGGCGGAGATCCTCGGAGCTTGTGCCGGGGCGCTGCAGATGGCGGGGGATGGCGTACAGTTCGGCGAAGCGGTCGTTCATGACGACGAGTTTTCTGTCTCCGTCGAAGAGGCAGAGACCCTGGACCATGTTGTCCAGCGCGACGCCGAAGCGTTCGTATTGCGTGCGCAAATCACGCTCGCCGCGAGCGCGCTCTTCGGCGCTGACGACGCGCCGCTCAGTGCGAGCTTGCCGCATGAATAGAAGACAGAGGCCACCGATGCAGGCGACGAGGGATGCCGCTGCCATGCCTATCGCGAACGCTTGCTGTCGGAAGGGGGCGAGGCTTGCTTGCGTAGTGCGGCTGATGCTGAGGATCAGCGGGTAGCGGGCGAGAGCTCTCGTCGCGATCAGACGTTCCTGACCATCGATCGGGCTCACGTTCCGCAAAACACCACCCGCCGGATCCTTGGCGGCGATCAGCGCGGCTCCCGAGGTCGGGAGGATCTTGCCGACCACGCCCTCCCGATGCGGGTGCCGCACCAGCAACATGCCATCGTTGCGGAAGACCGAAACGACGGCGTCGTCTGTGGGGGTGATCTGCTGGTAGAGGCGCTCGAAATAGCCGAGCTCGACAGCCCCGAGCACGAGGCCGAGGAACGTCCCGTCGGCTGCCGTAACCTTTCGGGCGATGTAGATGGTCCACGCCCCATCGCCACGGTTCTGCACCGGGCGGCTGACGAAACGCTGCAGGGTGGAGTCCGAGGCGAGAGCCTGGAAGTAGTCGCGGTCCGCTAGATTGACGTCCGGGATCGGCCAGTAGCGGCTGAAGTTCAGAAGCTTGCCGGCGTGGTCGATAATCGTGACTGCATTGACCTGCGGCAAGGCGGCGATGCGGGCTTTGAGCGCGAGGTGCAGGTCCTGCCGACTTGCAACGGCCGCGTAACCCGCTGGCGTGGAGACGTTCGTTTCGTTAATATCGTTGATGATGACCTCTTGAACCATCTCCATGGCTTGCAGAGCGCGGTCAGCTTGATCGGCCAGGACCTTCGAGAGACCGACCAATCCGCGGTCCACGTCCTGAATGGCCTGCCGGTGCATGTCGGTGATGAGCAGTATCGCCCCCAACGTGATCGCAGAACTGATCATGACGAATGAGGCTATGAGTGCCATTATGGATCGAGGGCCGGACATGGGATTAGCCCGCGACCTGATGCTGAACACCAGTGGCACCCTTCTTTACTCCTTCAGAACGTCAGCTTTGGATCTGGCCATGGGGCATTATAAAATGAGAAGCGCCTAGCTTTCTGCTGTCGTTATACCATGAGCTTAATTAATGACGGGTTGCGGTCACGTGCGAAGCGCACAATGATGTTACATTTACTTGAGTGGTTCTGCCGACCCGTTTGCGGCGTTACCGGAGGTGACGGTCTTGAGGGTCTGGTCGCGTCCGTATGCTCGGGTAGCGCACGCTGTCTGTGACCCTCAGGCGGCTCGTACGGTTGCCAGAAAGCGGCCAACCTCAGCGGTAAGATGCTCGGACTGACGCGAAAGCTCCGAGGCCGCCCCCAGCACTTGGCTCGCCGCCGCGCCTGTTTCCTCGGCTGCGCCTGCCACATTCGCGATGTTGTGGGTCACCTCGCCGGTGCCCTGCGCAGCCTGCGAAACGTTCCGGACGATCTCCTGCGTGGCCGCACCCTGCTCCTCGACGGCGGCGGCGATCGAGGTCGCGACCCCGTTGATTTCGCGGATCCGCCCGGTGATGCCCCCGATCGACGTCACGGCTTGTCCCGTCGAAGATTGGATCTGCGCGATCTGTGCGGAGATCTCGTTCGTGGCCTTGGCAGTCTGCTCGGCCAGCGCCTTCACCTCGGAGGCGACGACGGCAAAGCCCTTGCCGGACGCGCCGGCGCGTGCAGCTTCGATGGTGGCGTTGAGAGCCAGCAGATTAGTCTGGCCCGCGATGTTCGAGATCAGGCCGACCACGTCGCCGATCCGGGACACGGCCGCACTCAGTTCCTGCACCAGCGCGCCGGTCTGGTCGGCCTCGTGGACGGCACGCTGCGCCAGTTCGGCCGAGCCGGCGACCTGGCGACCGATCTCCAGAACCGACGAACCCAACTCTTCGGCAGCGGCCGCCACGGTGTTGACGTTGCTGGCGGCTTCCTCTGCGGCCGCAGCGACGGTTGTGGACCGGTTCGCTGTCTCGCTGGCTGTCGACGTCATCTGCTGGGCCGTGGCCTGTAGCTCGGTGGCCGAGGAAGACACCATGCCAATAATGCCGCCCACCGCCTGCTCGAAGCCGTCGGCCATCTGGCGCATGCCGGCCTTACGCTGCTCCTCCGCGGCCAGGCGCGCCTGCGCGGTCTCCGCTTCCAGGGCCCGGGTGCGGATCAGGTTGCCCTTGAATACCTGCACGGCCGCCGCCATCAGGCCGATCTCGTCGCCCCGCTGCAAGAATGGCACTTCGATAGTTGCATTGCCGCTGGCTAGCTCAGCCATTTTACCGGTCATCGATTGGATTGGCCGTGACACACGCAGGAGACCGAATGCAGCAGCGGCCGCGGCGGCGATCAGCGCCAAGGTGATCGCAACGTAGACCGCTACCATCGCCTCGCTGGCAGCAGCCATCGCGGCATCTGCATCCGAATGGGCGCCGTGTTCGTTCAAGGCGACATCGCGGGTGAGGGCCTGCCGCACATCATTGTAGAGGTTAATGTTGTCTGGCTTGCTGAGAAGCGCGAGCCCCTCGTCAGTTTGGCCGCCCTCGGCCAAGCGCATCGCTTCGCGACCGACGGCTTCATAACGATCCCAAGCAGCGACAAAGGTGTCATAGAGTCGGTGCTCCTCATCGGAGGAGATAAGGGGCTCATATGTCTGGCGCGCCACTGCCAATGCAGCGAGAGCGTCCCTCAGGTCCCGCGCATTGTTGGCTCGCTGCTCCGGATGAGACGCAAGCGCCAACGAGCGCAGTTGTTTGATGCGCACCTCCGATGCAGTCGCCCTGATATTCGTGACAGCGATGACCGAAGGTAGCCAGTTGGTTGCTACTTCTGTTACCGAGTGGCGGATGCCGGTTAGTTTGAAAAGGGATAGAGCTCCTTGGCCGATGCAGACCAAAGCTAGCAGGCTAAAGGCTGCCGCGAGGGAGGCTTTGACGGAAAGGTTGATGCGCATGGAACCGACCGGCGCGAAAGTGACCAAGCGGTGCGTCGCGCATGCAATCGCTGGATGGGGCGTCTAGCCAGCATCACTCACCCGAGAAGGTTAATTTGCATTCTTTTCGACCGAACACGTCGTATCACATGTTTGTGTGAAATTGATTTGTACGCGATGGTATCGTAGTAGATTTATTCCGTCAGTTGTTTTTCGACGTAACTTGCAATCAAGAGTTGGTCTTGCGAGGGGCCCACCGGTTCCTTGGAACGATCACCGAGCGCTGTGCCAGTTAACGCCAGGATGTCGTAAGGTGGCGCTGGACTGGTTCTGCATCGCACTGCGGAGCGTGTTGCCGCGGGGGGCGTAGATCGGCGTAAACGGCATCGCTCGGAACGCAGTCTTCAGCCACGCCTCGACGTCGGCGCAGGTGAAGGGCTCACGAGGGGAATTAGGGCCTTCCGGACGGGCGAGCATCGAGCGTGGAAACGCGGCCGACGGCGCCGCTTCCCGTTCCTAGCATGTTCTCGGCAACTTGACCGTTGCCGAGGCGCCATCACAGCAAGCGACGAGCGAAGCTCGTCGCAATCGCGATGAAGTCCCGTATCCCCTCGGACGAAGCAGATAGTGTCGTGCTCAGTAGATGCCGGTGCTCTCGCACGTCGCTCCAAACGCCTGATTACAGGCGTCGGTCGGGCTGTTTGATGCCGCACCTGAGATGCCAGCCCCTCCGGTTGATCCACCGCCCGCTGCTGTCGTCGTGGTCGCTGGGGCCGCGTTTGCGGCCTGCTCTGTCAACCCTGTCGAGTTACTTGCGATTGCCGCGCCACCTGTCGAACCGCCGCCCGTCGTCGATTGCACAGTGTTGGCGGCGCGTTCCGTGAGGGTCGTCGAGTTTGAGGAGGTCCCCGAACTGAATGCCGACGCGGTGCCGCTGGAGGAACTCCCGCTCGAGCCCGACCCGCTGGCGATACCCGCACCCGATCCACCCAACGCAGTCTGATAAGCCTCTTGCGCCGCCTCGACGCCGTTTACCGCTGCGTTCGCCGTTGAGGCCGTGCCCGATGCCGAGAGACTGCCCGATCTACCGACGCCGCTGCTGGTACCGCCCGTCAATCCGAGCGTTTGGCTGCCCGTCGTAGACAAGCTTGTGAGACCCGAGACGTTCAGGCCGGTGCTGACGGTCGAGAGGGAACCAGCGGGGCTGGGCGTCGACGATGAGCTGCCGGCTAGGGTCGGCACAGAGCCGCCGCCCGATCCGCCGCCGCCGAAGCTCAGGGCGCCCGCATTGGTGATGCCCCCCGTGAGGCTTGAGATCTATGGATAGCTGCTGCCGCTTAAACCACCGGCATTCGCGATCGAGCCTGTCGGCTCGACCGATGCGCTCGATAAACCGACCGTGCCCGGCGTGGCCGGTGCAACGCTGACGCTGGCGATCGAGGGTGAGTTGGTCCCGGTCGTGCTCTGCGCCAGTGCCGGGCCCGAGGCCGCGAGCAGGAGAGCTACCGGCAAGAGAGCCCGCATGGCGTCCACCGTCGGATTATGCTTACGATCCGCCAACCGTTCGCCAGTTCCTCAGTTCCGCTCGAGCCGCGCGGCACGTAGATCGGGTTATAGGGCATCGTCCAAAACGCGATCGTCAGCCAGCGCTCGACGTCGGCGCTGGTCAGGGCTCAAGAAGCGGGTCGAGACCTTCCAGGCGGGTGGGCATCGAACGCGAGGGTGTGGCCCAAGTCGCCGCTTGGCGTTCCTGGCATGGTCCAGGATTGCACAGCGTTGCCGAGATGCCGTCGAGCCGGTGGATCTCTAGCTAGATCAAGCGATGTTGGCGTTCCGAAGGGTGAGAGATTGAGCCCGAACACATGTTCGATGACGCAGCTGCTCGGCGCTATCTCGCGGGACTGCCCCCGGTCGCCATGGGGTCGGTGCGATGGCTGATCTACGACGATGCCCGGCAATGGGTTTCGGTCGTCGACGGCGAGATCGCATCGCTGCGGAAAGACTGCGAGCATGTTCTCAGTGCCGCGTCAGACAAAGAGGTCAGCGCCTCTTATGTCGATGCGATCCGCGAGTTCCTCGTTGAGGGGGAAGAGTGCGCCCCGCAGATTGTCGCCCTCTCATGTGCTCTGCTGACGGAGAGGATTGGTGATCTCCACCAAATTTTCGTAGAAATTCAGTCCGGCGTGATGGTAACCCTTGTCGGATCGGACGACGTTATAGTTCGACGGATTGCCGGATGACTAACTTCGATAATTGCCCTGGCAAGCTAATTTTTAATCGCGAAAGCGAGGCATGTGTGAAGTTTTTAGACTAACTTCGCCTGCTTCGGCTTTCGACCCGACGCAGTCAACTGCTGCTGGCGCAAGGCGACTAGATATTTTCTCGGGAAGCCTGTTCGGAGCAGGCCTTCGCTATCTCCGAGATCGGCAAATTCGAGTGACCGGCCGTCTTTGAAGCGACATCGAGACAAGAGCGCACGCGATCTCGGGAGACACTTCCGCCATTCCCCGTGTCCAGCTTGCGCAATAGGTCATCTTTATCCGTAGGCGATGCTTCCGCCCAAGTTTGCATTGTGTCTTCTGCGTTCAATGCCAAAACGGGCGTTGCCATAACGACCAGTGAAAATACACCAGCGAGAAAAATGCGCATTGTTCAGGCCTCAGACGACAGAGATTACGCAGATGCTCGTGGGGTTCGTTTGGAAAGTGGCCGCGGTAGACGCTCGTCGCGCGCTGATATCCAGTCGGCGAACAGAAAAGCATACGGACTGAAATAGGCCGTGAAGCGCCTTCGCGGATTGCCGACTACTTGGGGCAAAAACGCACAGTTGCCCTTCGCCATCGCTGCGTGTCCGGCGTCGCGTGAGTGCTGAGCACAGGCTCGATCCACACCCGACATACAGGCCGGCGCGGAAGTGTGCCCCAGTCATGAGAGTGCGTCCGCATGCAGACCATGTTGCTTCATCTCGATGATATCGGCCGCGATCAGGCTGTAGCCATCCTCCGCTTCGCTGGCTCAGAATTCCTGAGGCGGTCCGCCCCAATCCAGGCATATCAAGGCAGCGCCATCGG
>NZ_JALNUM010000094.1:0-24189 GCF_026540795.1 Methylobacterium sp. GC_Met_2 | reverse complement strand
CCCCGGCATGCCGGAGCCGACGCCGGAGCAGATCGCCCAGATCGAGAAGCAGTTCGGCGGCAAGCTGCCGCCGATGCCGCCGGGCCTCGGCGGGGGCGGCATGCCCAAGATGCCGGGGCTTCCGGGCCTGGGCGGTCCGAAGCTGCCGGGTCTCGGTGGGTTCATGCCGGGGAAGAAGAAATGAACGTGCTCGCGGCGCAAGCCGTCGATCCCGAACTCGCGCGCCTGCGCGACAGCATCGACAACTTCGATGCCGCGCTCATCCATCTTCTCGCGGAGCGCTTCCGCTGCACGCAGCGGGTCGGCGAGCTCAAGGCCCGAAAGGGGATCCCCCCTTCCGATCCGGACCGGGAGGCCCGTCAGGTCGCCCGGCTCCGCAAACTCGCGGTCGATGCCAATCTCGACCCCGATTTCGCCGAGAAGTTTCTGGCCTTCGTGGTCAAGGAAGTCATCCGGCACCACCAATCGATCAAGGCGGACCACGAATCCCAGATCGAACAACAGCGAAAGTAGTCAGACCATGGCCCTCAAGATCCGTCTCACCCGCGGCGGCGCCAAGAAGCGCCCCTACTACCGCATCGTCGTCGCCGACGCCCGCGCCCCGCGCGATGGCCGCTTCATCGACAAGGTCGGCGCCTACGACCCGATGAAGGCCAAGGACGATCCGGCCCGCATCGTGCTCGACAACGAGAAGATCCAGAGCTGGCTCGCCAAGGGCGCGCAGCCGACCGACCGGGTCCTGCGCTTCCTCGATCAGGCCGGCCTTGCCAAGCGCCCGACGCGCAACAACCCGCAAAAGGCGGAGCCGGGCGAGAAGGCCAAGGAGCGCGCCGCCAAGCGTGCCGAGAAGGCCGCCGCACCCGCCGAGGACGCTGCGGCGTAAGGCGCTTCACCATGGCGCGCCGCCCCGCAGGTCCCTCCCCCCGCGACGGCGGCCGCCGGAGCCGCGTAAACGCGGCGATCGGCGCGATTGCGCTCGACGCCGCGACTTCGCCCAAGGCGCCGGCCCCGAAGCCGGCCGCCCCGCCTGATGATTCGAACCTCGTCCTGTTGGGCGAGTTCGGGCGGGCACATGGGCTCACCGGTGAGGTCCGCCTCAAATCCTACACGGCCGAGCCGCGGGCGATCGCCAGCTATGGCGCTCTGCTGACCGCGGACGGGCGCAGCCTGACGCTCGCCGAGGTGCGCATCGCCCCCGGCACATCCCCCGACATGCTGATTGCCCGGGTGACGGGTGTTTCCGGCCGGACTGCGGCCGAGGCGCTGAATCGCGTCGCCCTGTTCATTCCGCGCGATCGCCTGAGCGCCCCCGAGGACGAGGACGAGGTCTATGCCGCCGATCTGATCGGCGCCACGGCTTTGGACGAAGCCGGCACAGTCATCGGGACAATCGTGGCCGTCCCGAATTACGGCGGCGGCGACCTTCTGGAATTGCGCCCGCCGAACGGCGGCGCGACGGCGCTCCTCCCCTTCACCAAGGCATTCGTGCCGGTGCTCGACGTGGCGCAACGCCGCGTCACCGTGGTGGCGCCGGACGATCTGTTCGCGCCGCCGGGCGAGAAGCCGACCGACGATCCGGGCTGATCTCGCAGCAGGTGTTCCGTCGAAAAACCGGCAGCCACTCCCGCGGACCCTGCTCAGGGCGCCGGCGCCACCACGGCGGCCCGGGCGATCACCAGCGGCTCTGCGCTCATCGCCAGCGGCCCGTCGAAGGGGCGCTCGTGCAGGGCGATCAGGCCGAGGGTGGTGACCATCGCCAACGAGAAGGTCGTCAGCACCGTCGCCTGGGCGGCCGGGTGCTCCGTGTGGACGAGCCCCAGGGCCACCAGGGTGAGCGCCGCCAGGATCAGCAGGGTAAGCCACTTGGTGCCGTCGCTCGCGGTCTGGCTCAGCGCCAGCCGTTCGCCGCGGTCACCCCGCAGAGCCATGGCGGCGCTGAGAAGGGCAGCATGGGTCGGCGCGCCCGCCTCCGTTGTGATCTTCGGATCGGACACCGTCTCCAAGAGCCGCCGCAACCCGGCCCCGGCTTCCGGGGCGTAGCCGCCCTCGCTCATCCGTGGCCATTCCCGCTCGATCACCGCGTCGAGATAGGCCGCCAGCGCCGACCGGATGTTGCGCATGTCGGAGGCCGAGGCGAGGCTGAGATCGTAGAGCGCCAGGGCGTCGGCGCGCTCGGCCTGGAGGGCGCGGGAGGCCGCGCGCTCACGCTCCCAGGCATCGTTGGCCACGAAGCCGGTCAATAGGGCGAGCAGGGTCGCGAGCGCGGTGAAGTAGGTGGGCACCATGCCGGCACCGAGGCGGCGCATCATCGGACGCGTGCGGCGCAGGTGCGAGAGCCCGTACAGGATCACGCCGAGGACGCCGAACAGCAGGGCCAGCACCGCGAAGATCGCCCAGAGGGGTTGGTCGAGCCAGAGTCCGAGGAGCATGCGGCGGCCTGCATCATGGGCGACGGGGCCGCGATGCTGACAACCTTGGGCTGAGAAAGCGTGAAGGCCTGCGCCGTACGCGTCCCAAGACAGCGATCCCCCGGCAGCCGCTACCGCCGCGTCGCCCCGTCCCGGCAGGGCCGGATCGTCTCCGGTGACGGTCGCTGGTCGGCCGGGGGCGCCGCAAACACCGCGAGGTAGGCGCCATCCTTCAACGGATGGAACCCGGTCTCGCGATACCCAGCGGCGGTGAGTTCGCAGCGCAGGAGCGCCGGAGGAGTGCCGTGGCGGGACGGGATATCGTCGGCGTCGACGATGCCGACGCGACCGCCCGGGCGCATCGCCGCGGCGAGATTGTAGAGCAGGCCGAAGGGCTGGGTGATCTCGTGGTACATGTGCACGAGGATCGCGGCATCCACGGAGGCTGGAGGCAGGCGCGGATCATGCGGCTCGCCCCGCACGACGGTCACGTTGGCGAGGCCCTTCACACGCGTTTCCAGGGCGGCGAGGTAATCCGGCGTGACATCCTCGGCGAGCACCCGGCCGCCCGGGCCGACCAGTGGGCTTAGCCGGACCACGTCGTAGCCGCTGCCCGCCCCGATATCCGCCACCGTCTCACCCGGGGCGAAGCCCATGCCCCGGGCGACCTCGGCGAACTCGCCGGCCTTGTCGCGCGCGGCTTCCGAGGACCAGCGCGGCGCGACGATCTCGGCCACCGGCCGGTCAGGCTTCGGGAAGGCGTCGGCCGGAGCACCCGCAGGCGCCAGCGGCTCGGCCGCGCAGACCGGCCCGGCGAGGACGACGGCCAACACGGTGGGGATGAGGGTCGGGATCCGGATCATGGCCGGTAACAGCCCGCGGGCCGGATTGGTGCCGGTGGCGTTGACCGTGCCGCACCCGGCGCGCGATCAAGCGCCATGACGCACACGGACACGCCCTGGCGGGCCACGATCCTCACCCTATACCCGGAGATGTTCCCAGGCCCGCTGGGCATCTCGCTTTCGGGTGATGCTCTGACCCGCGGCACTTGGAGCCTGGAGGCGCGCAACATCCGCGAGCACGGGCTCGGCCGCCACCGGGCGGTGGACGATACCCCGGCCGGGGGCGGCGCCGGCATGGTGCTGCGCTGCGATGTCCTGGCCGCCGCCATTGACGCCGCGAGCCCGCCCGACGACCCGCGCCCACGCCTGCTGATGTCCCCCCGCGGCCGGCCGCTGACCCAGGCGCGGGTGCGCACCCTCGCGGAAGGCCCTGGCGCGCTGATCGTCTGCGGCCGGTTCGAGGGCGTGGACGAGCGGGTGATCGCCGGACGCGGCCTGGAGGAGGTCTCGATCGGCGATTACGTGCTCTCAGGGGGCGAGATCGCCGCCCTGGTGGTGCTCGACGCCTGCGTGCGGCTCCTGCCCGGCGTGATGGGCAAGGTGCAATCCGGTATCGAGGAAAGCTTCGAGGGCGGACTCCTCGAATACCCGCACTACACGCGGCCTCGGGACTGGGAGGGCCGCGCGATCCCCGACGTGCTCTCCGGCGGCAACCACGCCGCCATCGCCCGCTGGCGGCGGGAACAGGCCGAGCGCCTCACCGCAGAGCGGCGGCCGGACCTCGACGGCGCGGGTCAGGCCGCCTCAAGATCGATCACAGGACCGTCCCGGTCGTAATCCAACGGATCGATCTGCAGCGTCTGCGGCATCGGACGTCGCAGGCGATACGGGAGCGCGATGTGGGCCGTTAAGGCTCCAATAACCACAAGCAGAGCGGACCAGATCGCCACTATCGCGGCGCTGTGCATAGACATCGATGTACCTCAAACGCTACGCGGCACAGCATTAAGCCTAACGGGTCAGACTTAATCGACTGTTCCGCGCTCCCGGACTGCCTGTCCCGCCCGGGGCCACCCCGTGGGGATCGCAACGCTGGCCGACGCTTGCCAGACGCCGGGTTTCGGCGCATGCGCGAGTTCGGGACCTCCTCCCTGCGAGGAATGCCCCTCTGCCAGGATGGATTCGCGATGACCACCCGCCCCACGCAGCGCCCGCGCGTGCCCCATTTCTCCTCCGGCCCCTGCGCCAAGCGTCCGGGCTGGACCCCGGCCGTCCTGGCCGACGCCGCGCTCGGCCGGTCGCACCGGTCGCCGATTGGCAAGGCCAAGCTCGCCCGGGCGATCGACCTGACGCGCTCCGTCCTTCAGGTGCCCGCCGACTATCGGATCGGCATCGTGCCGGCCTCGGACACCGGCGCCGTCGAGATGGCGATGTGGACGATGCTCGGGCCAAGGCCCGTCGAGGTCGCGGCCTGGGAAGCTTTCGGCAAGGAGTGGGTCACGGACGCGCTGAAGCAGCTCAAGATCGCGCCACGCATCCACCAGACGCCCTACGGCGTGCTGCCCGACCTCGCGGCGATCGATACCCGGCACAGCGACGTCGTCTTCACCTGGAACGGCACCGCGGCCGGCGTGAAGGTGCCGAACGGGGACTGGATCGCCGCCGACCGCGAGGGCCTGACGATCTGCGACGCCACCTCGGCGGCCTTCGCGCAGCCGCTGACCTGGGACAAGCTCGATGTCGTGACCTTCTCCTGGCAGAAGGTGATGGGCGGCGAGGCCGCGCACGGCATGCTGATCCTGTCGCCACGCGCCGTGGCCCGCCTGGAGAGCCACACCCCGTCCTGGCCGCTGCCGAAGGTGTTCCGCCTGACCAAGGACGGAAAGCTGATCGAGGGCATCTTCAAGGGCGACACGATCAATACGCCCTCCATGCTGGCGGTGGAGGATTACCTCGATACGCTCACCTGGGCCGAGGGGATCGGTGGTCTCTCGGCGCTGCACGCGCGGGCGGACGCCAACGCCAAGGCGATCTACGATTGGGTGGCGCGCACCCCCTGGATCGCGCCGCTGGCGGTCGATCCGGCGACCTACTCGAACACGGGCGTCTGCCTCGTGATCGCCGATCCGGACGTGCTCGCCCGGGGCGATGCGGCGGTCTCGGCCATCGCGGCGGGGATCGTCGAGCGACTGGAGCGGGAGGGCGTCGCCCTCGACATCGGAGCCTACCGCGACGCCCCAGCGGGCCTGCGGATCTGGTGCGGCGCCACGGTGGAGACGTCGGATCTAGAGACGCTGACGCCCTGGCTCGACTGGGCTTTTGCGGAGGAGAAGGCGGCGCTGACCCGGGCGGCGTGAGCGGGGCCGCACCTCTCCTCTGAGGGCGAGGCGATGCAGCCTTACCCCAATGACGGGATCGCGCGATGTCTCGATACAAGCCTCGGAGTTCCGCGATGAGCCGCCACGCCGTTGTTCGCTGCGCCTGGGATGCGGACGCAGCCGTCTGGTACGTCTCGGACAGCGATGTTCCAGGGCTCGCGACAGAGGCGCCTTCGCTCGAAGCGTTGCGGCGGAAGCTCCCCGGGATGATCCAGGATCTTCTCGAAGACGATCAGAGCGAAGGCATCGAGGTCGATCTCATCGCCTACGCGCATGATCGGCTGCGCGTGGGAGCCGCGTGCCCGACTTCACACCGCCGCTCAAGAAGCTCCTGCAGGCTCAGGGGTATCGCTTCTTTCGCAGTGGCCGGGGTGATCACGAGATCTGGCCCCATAACGAGACTGGCCGAAAGGTCGTCGTCGATTCCAGCATCAAATCCCGCCACACGGCCAACGCCGTGTTGAAGCAGGCCGGTTTGCCCAAATCCTTCTGAGGCGAGCCGACCCCAGCGGCCAAATCGCCAAAGAAAAACCCCGGCCCACGCAGAGCCGGGGTTTTCGCATTCCGGAGGCGCGGACCCGCAGGGCCGCGCCACACGTCTCAGTAGTTGTAGGCGCGCTCGCCGTGATCGGCGATGTCGAGGCCCTCGCGCTCCTCTTCCTGGGTCACCCGCAGGCCGATCGTCAGGTCGACGAGCTTGTAGAGGATCGCCGAGCCGAGGCCCGACCACAGCAGGGTCAGGCCGACCGCTTCAGCCTGGATGATGAGCTGGCCCATCATGTCGTAGGCACCGACCGCCAGCTCGCCCGGCTTGGAGGTGTAGTCGGGGATGCCGACGCCGCCGAGGTTCGGATCGACCAGGATGCCGGTCGCCAGCGCGCCCAGGATGCCGCCGATGCAGTGCACGCCGAACACGTCGAGCGAGTCGTCGTAGCCGAGCGCGTTCTTCACCGTCGAGCACATCACGAAGCAGACCACGCCGGCGACGAGGCCAAGCACGATCGAGCCCATCGGGCCGGCAAAGCCGGAGGCCGGGGTGACGGCCACGAGGCCGGCGATCGCGCCCGAGAGCATGCCCAGCAGAGACGGCTTGCCTTTGAGTGCCCACTCGGCGAACAGCCACGCCACGGCGGCGCCGCAGGTCGCCACGAAGGTGTTCAGCATGGCCAGCGCCGCCGTGCCGTTGGACTCGAGGTTCGAGCCGGCGTTGAAGCCGAACCAGCCGACCCACAGCAGCGAGGCGCCGATCATGGTCATGGTCAGCGAGTGCGGGGCGAGCAGGTCGCGGCCGTAGCCGATGCGCTTACCCATGATCAGGCAGCCGACGAAGCCCGCGATGCCGGCGTTGATGTGCACCACGGTGCCGCCGGCGAAGTCGAGGGCGCCCTTCTGGAACAGGAAGCCGGCATCTTTGTTGACCGCGTCCAGCGCCGCCTGAGCGGTGGCCTTCGACGCGTCGTCCGTTGCGGCAGCGAGCGCCTTCGCGGCGTTGCCGACCGCATCCGGGCCGCCCCAGTACCAGACCATGTGGGCCATCGGGAAGTAAATGAGCGTGACCCAGAGGATCGTGAACACCACCAGGGCGGAGAACTTCATCCGCTCCGCGAAGGCGCCAACGATCAGCGCGGGGGTGATCATCGCGAAGGTCATCTGGAAGCACAGATAGACGTATTCGGGGATCACGACGCCGTTGGAGAAGGTCGCCACGGTGGAGTTGGCGTCGATCCCCTTGAGGAAGGCCTTCGAGAAGCCGCCAACGAAGTCGTTGATACCGCCGCCGTTGGTGAAGGCGAGGCTGTAGCCATAGAACACCCACAGCAGGCCGACGATCGACACGATTGCGAAGACCTGGGTCAGCACCGAGAGCATGTTCTTGGTGCGCACCAGGCCGCCGTAGAACAGTGCGAGGCCCGGCACCGCCATCATCAGCACGAGGGCCGAGGAGATCAACATCCAGGCGGTGTCGCCCTTGTTGGGGATCGGGGACGGCGGCGGCGAGGCGGCTTCCGGCGTCGGCGTCTGTGCAAGCGACGGCTCGATCAGGATGGCGGCGATGGCCGCCCCTCCCAAACCGAGCATGAGGGCGTGACGAAGTTTCATGGGCACCTGGCTCCCGGTCTCAAATTCGTATCGTTTCAGAAAGTCTGGACTCTGCGGGCCCGGGCGCGCCGGGCCACGGATCAGAGCGCGTCGGCGTCGGTCTCGCCGGTCCGGATGCGCACGGCCTTTTCGAGCGGCATCACGAAGATCTTGCCATCACCGATCTGGCCGGTGCGGGCCGCCCCCGCGATGGCGTCGATGACGCTCGACGTCAGGTCCGAGGCAACGGCGACCTCGATCTTCAGCTTGGGCAGGAAGCTCACCGCGTATTCCGCGCCGCGGTAGATCTCGGTGTGGCCCTTCTGCCGGCCATACCCCTTCACCTCCGTCACCGTCAGGCCGTGCACGCCGATTCCGGTGAGCGCGTCGCGCACCTCCTCCAGCTTGAACGGCTTGATGATGGCCATCACGATCTTCATGGGCGACGCCCCCTTGGAAATGCCTGGGAACCGTTGCCGTCACCCAATCCGCAGGCGACCCGGCGGGGTCGCCCGCGGGCTCGGGATGGCCCGCGGTCGAACGCCGCTATTCAAGGACTGTGCCAGTTAAGCTTAACCGGGAACCTTTTCCACGACCTGTCATCTGCCCACGGATTGATCGACCACGACCATGCGACGTGCACTTACTGGGACGGACGTGCCTTCAAATGCGGCAATCTGCTCAACAAGCAGCACTTCCGTGAGTGGCAAATCCGCAACGCACGCGCGGGAACGCGTTTTAATCCCGCTTCAGCCGGATAAGTCCTTCTTGCGCCACGGAGGCAACGAGGTTGCCGACGCGGTCGAAGATCTGCCCGCGGGCGAAACCGCGGGCGCCGCCGGCGACAGGGCTGTCCTGGGCGTAGAGCAGCCAGTCATCGATCTTTACGGGACGGTGAAACCAGAGCGCGTGATCGAGGCTCGCGGCCTGGATGGCCGGATCGAACACCGAGCGCTCGTGCGGGATCAGTGAGACGTCGAGCAGGGTCATGTCGGAGGCGTAGGCCAGCACCGCCCGGTGGAGAGCCGGATCGTCCGGCAGGGTCGCGGCAGCCCGCAGCCAGACGTTGAAGACCGGCTCGGGTGGCCGGCCGCCCTTCTCGGCGGCAATGTAGCGGTTCAGGTCGACCGGACGCAGGGCGATCGGCCGCTCGCGGCCGAAGTACGCGGCAATGGCTTCCGGCATGCCGCTGCAGCCGGCTGCCGCCAGCGCCTTGCCGTCGAGAAGCCCGTCCGGACCGGCCACGTCCGGCATCGCCGGCTGGTGCACGAGGCCCTCTTCCGCGACCTGATACGAGACCGTCGTGGCGAAGATCGCCCGCCCGTGCTGGATCGCCTTGACCCGTCGGGTGGTGAAGCTGCGCCCGTCCCGGATCCGCTCGACCTCGTACACGATGGGCGTGCGGGGATCGCCCGGCAGCATGAAGTAGGCGTGCAGGGAATGGACCGGACGATCGTCCGGCACGGTGCGGGTGGCGGCGACCAGCGCCTGGGCCACCACCTGTCCGCCGAAGACCCGCCGCCAGCCGGTCTTCGGGTTCTGCCCGCGGAACAGGTCGACCTCCAGGCGTTCGAGGTCGAGGATGGCGATCAGTTCGGCGACGGCGTCGGTCATCGCGTCGGTATTGGCGTCCGTCATGGCGCGCGGGGTTTCCGTTCGTTGCCCGCGTGCGACATAGGCCTATCGAACCGACCAAGCCAACGTCTCCCGCGCGGGAGTCACACCGGAGATCCGCCACGATGACGGCCGAGACGCCCCGCCCCGGTAGCCGCCGCCTCCTGATCGCCGGGGGCGGCCTGCCCAGCCTCGCCCTGGCGCTCGCGCTCAAGCAGGCCCATGGAGCCGCACTCGCCGTGACGGTGATCGATCCCTCCGGCGCCGACCCGGCGCGCCATCGCGGCCGGGCCTACGCGGTGGCGGCAGGGGCGCGACGGATGCTGAACCGCCTCGGTGTCTGGAACCGGCTCTCGGAGGGGGCCGAGCCCATCACCGCGATGGTGATCAGCGACAGCCGCCTCGCCGATCCGGTGCGCCCGGTCTTCCTGACCTTCGGCCGCGCGTTCGACCAGGAGGCGGAGGACGATCGGGTCGACGGCGAGCCCTTCGCTCACATGGTGGAGGCCGAGCCCCTGGCCGAGGCCTTGGGGCAGGCCTGCCGGGAGGCCGGCGTCGCCTTCGTCTTGGCCGGCGTGATGCGCGCGACGCCCGAGGGCCCGGCGATCCGTGCGGAGCTGACCACGGGCGTGCAGGTGCGCGGTGATCTCCTGGTCGCCGCCGACGGCGCACGCTCGCGCCTGCGGGAGGCGGCCCGGATCGGCTGGGTCGGCTGGTCCTATCCGCAGGTCGGCATCGTGGCGACCATCGGCCACGCCCAACCACACGGGGGGCGAGCCTTCGAGCATTTCCTGCCCGCGGGCCCGTTCGCGATCCTGCCGTTGCGGGACGGCGGAGCCCTGGGCCATCGCTCCTCGATCGTCTGGACCGAGCGCGCCGACGCGGCCGACGCCCTGCTGTCCGGTGAGCCCGACGAGGTGCTGGCCGAGATCGAGCGCCGCTTCACCCTCGATCTCGGGACGCTCGCCCTGGAGCATGGGCCGAGCCGGCACCCCCTGGCCTTCGGCCTCGCCCGGAGTTTTTACGCGCCGCGCCTCGCCCTGCTGGGCGATGCCGCCCACGTGATCCACCCGATCGCCGGCCAGGGACTCAACCTCGGCTTGGCGGATGCCGCCTCCCTCGCCGAGGCGGTGACCGGTGCGCTGCGCCTCGGCCTCGATCCCGGCGGCCCCGATGTCCTGCGCGATTACGAGCGCGCCCGGCGTTTCGACAGCTTCGCCATGGCGGCGGCGACCGACGGGCTGAACCGCCTGTTCTCGAACGATGCGCTGCCGCTGCGGCTCGCCCGGGATCTCGGCCTCGGGCTCGTGGACCGGCTGCCGGGGCTCAAGCGCTTCTTCATCGGCGAGGCTGCCGCCGCGCGTGGATCGCGGCCCCGGCTGATGCGCGGGGAGGCCCTGTAGTGGGCGCCCTGTTTCTCAGCCGACGACCAGCGTGCGGGCCCGGCGCATCCAGCGCAGCGACGCCTCGACCAGCGCCGGAACGCGAGGCGCAGTGCCCGTTGAATCGGCGACAGCACCGTCGTCTACTCCACGGGTCATGAGAGTGGCTTTATAAGGAGTTTTACTCGCGGAGCCGGCCCATTTGCTGGTCTTGCTTCATCGAATCTGGCGTCGATCTGACTTCCACCCGATCGAAATTATCCGGCGCGCGAGGACGACGCTGGCGGCGGAGCGCGACCGGCCTCCTCTCCCGTGCCAGCGACGATATTCAAACATCGGGGTTTGAAAAACCGCGACACTTCCCTCGCCCCGCTTGCGGGGAAGCGGAACCGCAATCAGCCCTCCCGCCGCCGCTCCGTGATCCAGCGTGTCGCGTCGGCCCGGGGGGCGACCACGTCGGTATCGGTGCGCAGTTGCGGCGAGTAGGTGGGATCCTCCGCCAGTACGTCGTGCCAGCGGCGCAGGAAGCGCGCGGTCTGCGAGCCCGGGGCGAAGCTGGTCTGGCGCGACGCGCTCTCGTGGTGTGCCATCTCGGCGAACGGCGTGTAGACGATGCGGTAGCCGAGCTGGCGCATCTTCAGGCACAGATCGACGTCGTTGAAGTCGAGGGCGAAATCCTCGTCGAAACCATTCACGGCGTCGAGCACGGCCTTGCGGGTCGCGAAGAGGGCGCCGGTCACCGCCGAGCAGTCGCGCTGGGTCAACGCCCAGTCGCCATAGGTGGGCTCCGCAGCATCCCGGTTGTACCAGGGATGGGCGAACACGTCGAAGATGCCGCCGGTCATGCCGGCATGCTGGATCTTGCTATTCGGAAACAAAAGCCGGCCGCCGACGCCGCCGACACCCCGGTCGAGCGCGAAGGTCAGCAGTGCCTCGATCCAGCCGGGCCGGCGCACCACGAGGTCGTCGTTCATCAAGATGACGATGTCGGTCTCGGCGGCCCGCCAGAGAGTGTTCATCTTGGCGGCATAGTTGAACCGCTCTCCCGGTGCCCGGGTCGTCAGCATGCGGGTCAGGGCGAAGCGGTCGGAGCGGCCGCGATAGATCGCATCGTCGGCCACGTCGTCGCCGATCAGCACCCGGATCCGGTCGGCCGGATAGGTGCTGCGGCCAAGGCTGTCGAGCAGGTTGATCACGTGCGGCTTGGCGCCCTCCACGGGGCGGCCCTGATCGTCCTTCGGGCGGCTCTGGTTGGTCGGAACCACGAGGGTGACGGTCGGGCGCGGATCGAGCGTCCGGCGGATCTCCAGCGTGTCCGGCGTCAGCCCGGGACTCGTGCGCAGCGGGACGCCCGTCGTCTCGAACCAGCGATCGAGGGCGTGAGCGCGGGCCGTGCGCGTCGCCTTCGGGCGCTCCAGCGGCGAGGCGATCAGGGTCTCGGGGATCCGATCGATCCCGATGCCGGCGGAGATCGCACCGAGCAGGTACCGGAACCACGCGACACTCGGGTAGCGCTGACGGAAATCCGGGACCAGGCCCGCGAAGGCCGCAATACGGATCAGCAGCGGAAAGCCGATGTAATCGTCGGCCATCAGCAGAGCCGGGTTGAAGGCCGGCTTGCAATGGACGCTGCGGACTTGTCCGGTGCCGTCCACCACGGCGTCGTCGCCGTAGAAGATGCCGATATCGGGCCGCTCGGCCAGGGTACGCGTGAGCTGCGCGACGAGGTCCGGGCGCAGCTCCGAGGCCGCCGGGGCGACGAACACGGCCCGGCAGGACGGCAGCTGCCGGGCGGCGATCTGGCCGAGCCGGCGCTCGTCGAGGGGGCGGAACTGCGCGTCGAGGGGCAGCGGCAGGATCGCGTCCGGCCACGCGAGCGCCCCCCAGGAGGCCGACGGGGCCGGGACCGGCTTCTTCTTCAACACAGGTCGCGTCTCCGGGGAATCAGGACCGTTCGGCGCGGAGGCGAGACAGGCTCGCCTCCATGGCGGCCGCCACCGCGGCGGTGGACAGCCGCTCGCGGATGCGTGCCCGGGCAGCGGCACCGATCCGAGCCGCGTCTCCGCCCGTCACTGCCCGGGCCGCATCGGTCAGGGCACGGGCGAGGTCGGCCTCGTCCACCTGTCCCCACTCGGCACCGCGCAGGTAGGGGCCGTAGGTCTGGTCCAGGGCGGTGACCTCGGCCTTCACGGGGAAGCCGCAGGTGGCGTCGAGGAAGTCGCGGCAGCCGCCGTAATCGGTGGCGACCACGACCTTGCCCATCTCCATCGCCTCGGCGATCGTCAGGCCGAAGCCCTCCGAGGAATGCGACGAGGCGTAGACCGCGCAGAGGTCGAACAGGGCGCCGAGCTCGTTCTGCGAGAGCGGCTGGTCGATCACCACGACATCGCCCGAGGTGCCGACGAGGTCGAGCAGCTTCTTGCCCTCCTCGGGCAGGTCGAAGACGTGCTTGGTCTTGAGCACGAGCTGCCAGCCGGCCTGCCCGAGACCGGCCGCCCGGAACGCCCGGATCAGCGCGTGCGGATTCTTACGGGCGAGGTAGCTCGACCCGTCGAAGGCATAGAGGATCACCCGCTTGGACGGGTCGATCGCGAAAGCCTTGCGCAGATTCGCCTTCGCGGCGGCGCTCGCCGGCTCGCCGGCCTCGTTCTCGACCACGTAGGGCACGACATCGACCGGAATGTCGGTGATCTGCCGGAAGATCGCCGCGCAGAACTCGGTGGGCGCCCAGATCGCGTCGAGCCCGTCGACGGTCGGCAACCAGCCGCCCGGCACGTGGGAGGTCTCCCAGACGAACAGCCCGATCTTCAAATGCGCCTGCGCGGCTGTCGCCTGCTGTGCGTCGCTCATGAGCGAGTGCCAGCTGTCGCCGTTGAAATGCACCAGAGCGACATCCGACGGTCCCGAGAAGGTCCGGGCCTGCCAAGCCGGCGCCACCCGGGCGTGGACGTGGAACGGCCGCGCCATCGGATGGATGTTCAGAGCGAACGGCGCGCGGTGAAGCGCGCGGGCGTAGCTGCGGGCCGCGACACCGAGGCCGTTGGCGTAGTTCATCGGCGAGATGAACGACACGCGCAGCGGCCGCTCCGGCGCCTCGGGTTCGCGCAGGTCCGCCCAGATCCTGGCGCCGGGATACGTGTAGGTTACGTCGAGCCGGTCGAGGTCGAAGCCGCGTTCCGCAATCGCCTCCCGCACCGCCGTTCCGCCGATCGCGGCATGCTCGCCCAGAAGCGAGCGCTTCACGAACGGGAAGCCCTGGCTGAGCATGTTCTCCCAGTCGAACAGGGTGCGGTTGTTGCGCGGATCGTTGACCAGCGACATGTGCTTGTTCTGCGCCGAGAACAGGCTGCGCATCCCGAGCCCCGCGGCCCGCATCCGCTGCGAGAAGGTCAATTCGTACTCGGTGATCACCGAGTTCTTGTCCGGCCAGTTCGCCACCGACAGGAGGAAGTGGTTGAACGCGTACGACGACAGGCAGCGCCGCTTCAGGGCCAGGAAGAAGCTCTGCAGGTGGTGACTATAGTAGAAGTTGTCGGCGAGCCCGATTACCGCCTCCGGGAACGCATCGATCTTCGTGAGCAGCGCGGCGAAATCGTTCCCGTCGAGGGGACCGACGAGGCTGTCGTTGGCCAGATACAGCGTCTCCGAGTCGAGGAGATCGACGTCCTCCAGCAGGACATGCGCCCAGGCGGCGAAATCGAAGCCCTTGTTCTCGCGCAGATAGACCGAAGTGCAGAGATCCAGGATCGCCTGCGGCACGGCGTTCTTCCGCTGGTCGGCGGCGATGATCAGGACGATATCGGCCCCGTTCTCCGCGAAGGCCTTCAAGTAGGGCTCGACGTGGCCGCGGATCCGGCCCTCCGGGCAATGGGTGATGAACAGGGCCGTGCGGCTGTGCCGGCGCGGCTCCCGCTTGAGGCAGGACAAGCGGGCGTCGGACGCCTCCGGCACCGCGCTTCCGGGAACGCGGCGGGTGAGCCGCCCCGCCTCCAGGCCGGTCAGCACGTAATCGACGAGCGGGTTGAGCCCGAGGGCCGCGACCTTCGGGTAGCGGGCGAGATACCATGGCGCGTCGAAGCGCGGCGACGGGCTGGTGCTGCGTCCCCCGTCCGCGAGGAAGTGCACCAGCGGGTTCTGCGCGACATCGTCGTCGGCGAGGTAGGTCTCGGCGTACCAGCGCGTGTCGAACCAGGGGCCGGGATCCAGCCCCTCGGCGGCACCATGCTCCAAGAAATGGACCAGGGGATTGAGGGCGTCGGCCCGCACGGCGGCGGATTGGGCCGCGTACCAATCGGGGTCGAACAGCGGATGGGGCGCATAGCGGCGATAGCCGCCCGCCATGACGTAGTGCTCCAGGGGCTCGAGCCCGCTGGTCTCGGCCTCGGGGCAGCGCGCGCGGTAGAATTCCGCGTCGAAGATCCCGGAGCGGCGGATCAGGTCCACGTGCCGCGACAACCCTGCGAACTCCTCCGGATTGCGCAGGTAGCCCTGTTTCCGGCCCGCCTCGTAATAGTGAGCGAGGGCGTTGCCGCCGGCAGCCCGGGCATCCGGGTAGCGGGACAGGTACCAAGCCGTGTCGAACAGCGGCGATGGGTCGGTGCCCGGGTTGGCCAGGAAGTGCAGGAAGGCTTGGCCGCGATGCTCTGCGCCGCCGAGATAGCGTTCGGCGTACCAGTCCGGATCGAACAGCGGGTTGGGGCGGATCCCCGCCTCGGCACCGCGGTCACGGTAGTGGAGCACCGGGTTGATGCCCTCGGCCCGGAGCCCCGGCACGGAATCGAGGTAGAGGTCGCCGTGGAACAGCGGGTGCGGCCAGCGACCCTCGCGGCCGCCATGGACCGCGTAATGCACCGCCGGATCGATCCCCTCCCCGACCACGTCTGGATAGCGCCGGGCGTACCAAGTGGGATCGAACAGGCCGGATGCCTTGACCGCCTGGATCAGGTCCGCCTGCCGGGGTTCGCCGCGGCGGCGCTTGAGCCGGCGGGTCAGCGGACGCGCGAGGGACTGCGCCGCCCCGGCGAGGCCGGCCTTTTCCGGTAATCCGGCGGCGAACACATTGCGAAGGCGCATGGTGGGGTCCGGATACGCGAGAAGCCCGAACAGCTGCCCACGTCGCGATCCGCGAGAGACATCAGGGGGGTTCGGCCGGTCCGGCGATCGCGGGCGGGACCGCCCCGGCCTGGGCGCCTTCCTAAAGGTCCGGGTCGCCGACGCCAAGACCCGGCCGCCAAGACCCGGTCGCCAAGACCCGGCCGCGGGACTGGTGACGTCGCCGCGCCCGGGGCTCAGGGGGCGGCCCCCGGAAATTCCCGCGCGTCCCTATCCCGCGGTCGCCCGCTTCGTGTACGAGCCGCGTTCACGGCAGGCGTCGGCGGCACGCGCGGCCCCGCCGGTCGATCCGCGACCGGAGCGACCGCGGAAGCCCGGGGTCGCTCCGCGGAAAGGCGCGACGCTGCCCCGTCCGGCGCAGACCGCACACGATGGAGCCTACCGCAATGAGTGAACGCATCATCCTCCGCGCCGGCGAAGCCCTGGTGGCGGGCGGTCCGCCGAACACCGCCGCCGAGCCCGAGGTCATCATCGGCGAACTCGATGGACCGGTCGGCACCGCCCTGGCAACCCTGACGGGCGATCAGGTCGTGGGCCACAGCCGCGTCTTCGCGCTGCTCAACACCGACATCATGGTCCGCCCGGTGACGCTCTGCGTCTCCAAGGTGAGCGTGACCGAGAGCAAGTACACGTCGATCCTGATGGGCACGGTGCAGTTCGCCATCGCCAACGGCGTGCTCGACGCGGTGCGGGCCGGGTACATCCCGAAGGAGAAGGCCAACGACCTGGGCATCATCTGCTCGGTGTGGCTGAGCCCGGGCGTGATCCAGGCCGAGACGGTCGACCACAAGGCGCTGTTCGAGATCCAGCGCAAGGGCATGACCGAGGCGATCCGCAAGGCGATGACCAACGAGCCCTCGATCGACTGGCTCCTCGAGAACCAGGACAAGATCGTGCACAAATACTACACGATGGGCCTCCAGGGTAAGATCTGACCCTGCCGCAGCGGCCCGCCGGAACACGTTTCCGCGGGCCGGACCGGGGCTCGCTTCGGCGCCCCGAATCGGCGTGCGGCGATCCCGACCTTGCCAGCCCGGTATCATCAGCCCCACACTTACGGGATTGACCGGCGGGCCTTTCCGAAGGCCCGGGCAGGAGATGGATAGCGGCATGACGCAGGGGATCAGCCCGGCCACCACCCTCGACGACGGCATTGTGGCGACGGCGGAGAGCTGCCTCGCCGATGTCGGCGCGGCGCGGGACGCGATCCACGGGGTGATCTTCGGGCAGGAGAAGGTGGTCGATCTCGCCCTCGTGACCATCCTGGCGGGTGGGCACGGCCTGCTCGTCGGCCTGCCGGGCTTGGCCAAGACCAAGCTGGTGGAGACGCTCGGCACGGTGCTCGGCCTCGACGCGCGGCGCGTGCAGTTCACCCCGGACCTGATGCCCTCCGACATCCTCGGGACCGAGATCCTGGAGGAGGATGCCGAGCGCCGCCGTGCCTTCCGGTTCGTGCAGGGGCCGGTCTTCACCCAGCTGCTGATGGCCGACGAGATCAACCGCGCGAGCCCGCGCACACAGTCGGCCCTGCTTCAGGCGATGCAGGAGGGCCACGTCTCGGTAGCCGGCGCCCGCCACGACCTGCCCCGTCCGTTCCACGTGCTCGCCACCCAGAACCCGATCGAACAGGAGGGCACCTACCCGCTGCCCGAGGCGCAGCTCGACCGGTTCCTGCTGGAGATCGACGTCGGATACCCCGACCGCGCCGCCGAACGTCGGATCCTGATCGAGACCACCGGCATCGATGAAGTGCGGCCGCGGGTCGTGATGTCCACCGAGCAGCTGCTGACCGCCCAGCGCCTCGTGCGCCGGTTGCCGGTGGGTGAGGCCGTGGTGGAGGCGATCCTCGACCTCGTGCGCGCCGCCCGGCCGGACAGCGGCAACGCGATCGTGAAGGACAAGCTCCTCTGGGGTCCAGGCCCCCGCGCCAGCCAGGCGCTGACGCTCGCCGCCCGCGCCAGGGCGCTGATCGAAGGCCGGGTCGCCCCCTCGGTGGCCGATGTGAAGGCCCTGGCCGAGCCCGTGCTGAAGCACCGGATGGCGCTGAGCTACGCTGCCCGCGCAGACGGCGAAACCATCGAGGGCCTGATCGCCAAGCTCGCGGAGAAGATCTGATCCGGAAGCATTTTCGAGTTGGGTGGATGCCGGCTAACATGAAGAAAATGCGTACCTTCGAGCCATCGTCTGCGCTGAGCTGCGCCGAAGGGCTGCGCTGACGATGGTCGCGACAAACGCCCTCGACGCGGGCAGGCGCACCCCCGGCCGGCGCGAGAGCGAGGGCGCGACCGCCCTGTCGGACAAGATGCCCCGGCTCGTCCTGGAGGCACGTCGGGTGTCGAGCCTGCTGGCCCACGGCCTCCACGGCCGCCGCCGCGCTGGTCCGGGCGAGAGTTTCTGGCAGTTCCGTCCCTTCGTCACGGGCGAGGCAGCCGCGCGGGTCGATTGGCGCCGCTCGGCCCGGGACGACCGGCTCTACGTGCGCGAGCGCGAATGGGAGGCGGCCCACAACATCTGGCTGTGGATCGACCGCTCGGCCTCCATGGGCTTCGTTTCGGATCTGGCCTCGGCGCCCAAGGTCGAGCGCGCGCTCATCCTCGGGCTGGCGCTCGCCGACGCCTTCGTGGAGGGCGGCGAGCGGGTCGGTCTGCTCGGGCTGACCCGGGCCAGCGCGTCGCGAGGCATCGTCGAGCGCCTGGCCCAGGCCCTCGTGGCTGACGCAGCTGGCCTCAAACAGGACCTGCCGCCCCGGGCCACCCCCGCCCGATTCGACGAGGTGGTGCTGATCGGCGATTTCCTGACCGAACCGGGCCGGATCGCCAACGCCGTTCAGAACCTCGCCGGCCGTGGTAGCCGTGGCCATCTCCTGATGGTGGTGGACCCGATCGAGGAGACCTTCCCGTTCACCGGTCAGGCCGTGCTGCACGATCTCGAAGGCAGCCTCAGCCTCGATATCGGCGATGCCGATGCCTGGGGGGCGCGCTACCGCGCCCGGATCGCCGAGCACCGGGCCGCGTTGGCGGCCATCGCCCGCGGCCAGGGCTGGACGCTGACGATCCACCGCACGGACCGGCCGGCGAGCGAGGCGGCCCTGCGCCTCGCCACGCTGATCGCCGCCCGCGGCACGGAGTGAGGCCGTCATGCTGGGTCTGACCTTCGCCGCCCCGCTCGCCCTTGCCGCCCTGATCGGCCTGCCAGCCCTGTGGTTCCTGCTGCGGGTGACCCCGCCGCGCCCGCGGCGGATCAACTTCCCGCCGCTCAAGCTCGTGGCCGACCTGATCCCGCAGCGGCAGACGCCTGCGCGCACGCCGCCTTGGCTGCTGATCCTACGCCTGCTGATCGCCGCCGCCCTGATTCTGGCGGTGGCGGGCCCGGTCTGGAATGCCGGCGTCGGAGCTGGCGGCGGCCGCAGCGCGCTCCTCGTGCTCCTCGATAACGGCTTCCCCGCCGCCCACGACTGGCGCGACCGGCTGCGTGTCGCCACCGACGCCGTAGAGGGCGCCGCCCGCGACGGCCGGCCGGTGGCGGTGATCGGGCTCGCTGACGCCCCCGCGGCGTTCGAGGCGAAGACTCCGGCCGCGGCCCTGGAACGATTGCGCGCCCTGGCGCCCCGCCCGACCCTGCCCACCCGCGACGCGCATCTCGCCACGATCGAGACCTTCCTCGACAAGAACCGGGGTGCCGGCCTCGTCTGGATCAGCGACGGCGTCGCCGGGGCGGAGGATACACGCTTTGCCAAGGGGCTCGTGGACCTCGCCGGCGACAAGGGCGCCGCGCTCACCGTGCTGCGGGCCGACCGGCCGCCGGCCCTGGCCCTCACCGCCACGGAGAATGCGGGCAAGCTCGTCACCCATGCCCTGCGGGCGGTTCCGAACGGGCGCGATTCCGGCGTGATCCGGGCACTCGACCAGAAGGGCTTGCCGCTCGCCGAACGCGATTTCACCTTCGCGGCCGACGCCACCGAAACGGAGGCCACCTTCGAGCTGCCGGTGGAACTGCGCAACAGCATCAGCCGGTTGGAAATCGCGGGCGAGCGCTCGGCCGGCGCCGTTGTGCTGCAGGACGAGCGCGGCAAGCGGAGGCGGGTCGGGCTCGTGTTCGGCGGCACCCTGGATCAGGCCCAACCCCTTCTGGCGCCCACCTACTACCTCGCCCGGGCACTCCAGCCGTTCGCGGACGTGCAGGAGCCCCGCGGGGCCAAGGGCACGGCGGAGTCGATCAACCAGCTCCTCGACAATCAGGTCTCGGTCCTCGTGCTGGCCGATGTCGGGGCGCTGGATGAGAAGACCACCGCGCGGATCGAGAGTTTCGTGAGGGAGGGCGGGATGCTCCTGCGCTTCGCCGGCCCGCGCCTCGCGGCCGGCAGCGATCCGCTGGTGCCGGTGCGGCTGCGCCGGGGCGGCCGGACGCTCGGCGGCACCCTGTCCTGGGACAGCCCAAAGACGCTCGCGCCGTTCCCGCCCGAGAGCCCGTTCGCCGGCCTGACGCCGCCGGCCGATATCGGCGTGCGCCGCCAGATCCTCGCCGAGCCCGACGGCGACCTGCCGAACCGGACCTGGGCCTCGCTCCAGGACGGTACCCCGATCGTCACTGCGCAGAAGCGTGGCCAGGGCACGATCGTGCTGTTCCACGTCACCGCCGACACGACATGGTCGAACCTGCCGCTCTCCGGCCTGTTCATCGACATGCTCCGGCGGGTGGTCGCCCTGGCCGGCGCCGCGGCGCCGGCTCAGGGCGAAGTACCGCGTGCGGCCGCCCCGGTCCTCGCCCCGCGGGTGACGCTGGACGGGTTCGGGGCGCTGGGCTCACCCCCGGCCTCGGCCACGGCGGTATCGGCCGATTACGCCGACCGGGCGACCCTTGAGCATCCGCCGGGCTTCTACGGCCCGCCGGACGGAGGCATCAGCGTGAACGCCCTCAAGCCCGACGACCGGCTGAAGCCCCTCGATACCGCCGCCCTCGATGGCGCCCGGTTCGGCACGCTCGCCGGGGCCGAAACCGTCGATCTGCGCCCGAGCCTGTTCACCCTGGCGCTGCTGCTGCTGGCCCTCGACACCCTGGCGGGCCTCTGGCTCGGCGGGTTCCTGGGCCGCGGCGGCCTCGTGTCCCGCCTGCGCGGACGCCCGGCTGTGCTGGCGCTCGCGGGCGTCGTCCTGCTCGCGACCCTGCCGGCCGTGCCCGTTCGTGCTGAGGAGCCGGCGATCAACCGGCCGAACGGCACCGAGTCGGCCCTCGTCACGCGGCTCGCCTACGTGATCACGGGCGACGCCGCCGTCGACGAGGCCAGCCGCACCGGCCTCACCGGCCTGACCCAGATGCTCGCTACCCGAACAGCCCTGGAGCCGGGCGAGCCAGCCGGCATCGACCCCGCCAAGGACGAACTGGCCTTCTACCCGCTGATCTACTGGCCGATCGCGCCGAACCGGCCGCAGCCCTCCGAGATCGCGATCCGCAAGATCGACGCGTTCATGCGCAACGGCGGCACCATCCTGTTCGACACGCGCGATGCGCTGACCGCCCGGCCGGGCGGGCCGCCCTCCCCCGAGGCGACGTATCTCCGCACGATGCTGGCGACGCTCGAAGTGCCGGAGCTGGAGCCGGTGCCGCTCGACCACGTGCTCACCAAGGCGTTCTACCTCGTGGACAGCTTTCCGGGCCGCTACGCCACCGGCCAGACCTGGGTCGAGGCCCTGCCGCCGGCCGCCGAGGGTGCCGAGCGCCGCCCGGCCCGGGCCGGCGACGGGGTGAGCCCGATCGTCATCACCAGCAACGACCTCGCCGCCGCCTGGGCAGTCGGGCGTCGCGGCGAGCCGCTATACCCGGTGGTGGGCGGCGACCAGCGCCAGCGCGAGATGGCATTCCGGGGTGGGGTGAACATCGTGATGTACACGCTCACCGGCAACTACAAGGCGGATCAAGTACACGTGCCCGCGTTGCTGGAGCGGTTGGGGCAGTGAGTTTTTTTCGTGATGCCGCGCGCGACGCCGCTCCCCCTCCCCCCTCTGCGGGGGAGGGTGGCCCCCGAAGGGGGTCGGGCCGGGACGAAGTCCCGCAAGAGGGGCCGCGCGACGGGTCAGGATCTGACGCCCGTCGCGACCCTTCCGGCAGCGTCGCTCCCCTCTCCCGACCCGGCCTGACGGCCGGGCCACCCTCCCCCGCAGAGGGGGGAGGGATCGGTGGTGCCCCATGCTGAGCCTCAGCTTCACCCCCCTCCTGCCCTGGCCGGCCATTGTCGTGCTGGGTGTGATCGTCGCCGTCCTGGCGGTGTTCGCCGTGCTGGCCCGGGGCCGCACCGCCCTGCTGCGCGTCGTCGTCCTGGCCTTGGTGCTCGCGGCGCTGACCAACCCGGCCCTGGTCCGCGAGGACCGCGAGCCCGTGAAGGACATCGCGGCGATCGTTGTCGACCGGTCCGGCTCGCAGGCGCTCGGCGACCGGCCGCAGATGACCGATGCGGTCAGGGCCGAATTGCAGCGCCGCTTCGGGGCCTTGTCCAACATCGAGACCCGGTTCATCGACGTGCCGGACGCCAAGGACGGCGACGACGGCACCAAGCTGTTCACGGCGTTGGGCCAGGCGCTCGCCGACGTGCCGCCTGAGCGCTTGGCCGGCATCGTGATGCTCACGGACGGCGTAGTCCACGACATCCCGACCGCGATGGCCCAGCTCGGCATCAAGGCGCCGCTGCACGTCCTCGTCACCGGCCATCCCGATGAGCGCGATCGGCAGATCAAGCTGCTGGAGGCGCCCCGCTTCGGCATCGTCGGCAAGGACCTGACCATCCGCGCCGAGGTCATGGAGCGCGGCGGCACCGGCCACGCGGTCGTCACCATACGGCGCGACGGCGAGGAGATCGGCCGGCGGGACGTCGCCTCCGACAAGCCGTTCTCGCTGACAACCCGGATCGAGCACGGCGGCCCGAACGTCGTGGAGATCGAGGTCGAGCCGCTGCCGGGCGAGCTGACCAACGTCAACAACCGCGCGGTGCTGCCGATCGAGGGCATCCGCGAGAAGCTGCGCGTGCTCCTCGTCTCCGGCGAGCCCCACCAGGGCGAGCGGACGTGGCGCAACCTGCTGAAATCCGACGCCAACGTCGACCTCGTCCACTTCACCATCCTGCGCCCGCCGGAGAAGCAGGACGGCACGCCGATCTCCGAACTCTCCCTGATCGCCTTCCCGACGCGCGAGCTGTTCGTCCAGAAGATCAAGGATTTCGACCTGATCATCTTCGACCGCTACGCCAACCAGAGCGTGCTGCCACAGGCCTATTTCGACAACATCGTCCGCTATGTCCGGGAGGGCGGCGCCCTGCTCATCGCCGCCGGCCCCGAATTCGCCGGCCCGGCGAGCCTCGCCCGCACCCGGCTCGCCGGTATCCTGCCGGGCGATCCGGACGGGCGGGTGGTCGAGAAGCCCTACAAGGCGACGCCGACCCAGGTCGGCCAGCGCCACCCGGTGACCCGCGCCCTGCCGGGCTCGGACGCGAACCCGCCTGCCTGGGGCGACTGGCTGCGGATCATCGAGGCCCGGACCCGCCCCGGGATCCAGCCGATCCTGTCGGGCGCAGAGGGGCTGCCGCTCCTTGCCCTCTCGCGCGAGGACAAGGGCCGCGTCGCTCTGCTGCTGTCGGACCATGCCTGGCTCTGGGCCCGGGGCTACCAGGAGGGCGGCCCCTATCTCGACCTGCTGCGCCGCCTCGGCCACTGGCTAATGAAGGAGCCGGCCCTCGAAGAGGAAGCGCTGCGCGCCCAGATGACCGGACACGGACGCGAGGTCCGGGTCGAGCGCCAGACCATGGCGGATCAGGCCGAGCCGGTCACCGTCACGGGGCCGACCGGCAAAGTGGCGACCCTGACGCTCAAGCCCCAGGAACCGGGCCTCTTCACCGCGACCTTCGACGCCGAGAGCCTCGGGCTGCACACCCTGCGGTCCGGGAACCTCGTGGCATTCGTGAGTGTCGGCCCGGCCAACCCCCGCGAGCTCGCCGACGTATTCAGCGACACCGAGCGGCTGAAGCCGGTGGCGGACGGTTCGGGGGGGTCGATCCGCCGCGTCGCCGGGTCGGGGGGCGCCGTCGAGGTGCCGCGCCTCGCGGTCGTACGCGGCGGACGGCTCTCGGGCGCGGACTGGATCGGCTTCCGGCCCAGCGACAGCGCCAACATCCGCGGCGTCGAAGTCTACCCGCTGGCGCTCGGCCTCGCAGCCCTGGCGGCCCTGGCCGCGGCCCTGCTCGCCATGTGGCTGGTTGAGGGGCGGCGGGGCCGGGCCGCGTGAGGCACGTGTCGCGCGCTATCGGCGGATCCCCTCCCCCTTCTGCGGGGGAGGATGGGCCGGCCGTCAGGCCGGGGCGGGAAAGGGGAACCAGCGTTCAAGAATGGGC